>DASRCD010000180.1:0-9380 GCA_035653315.1 Candidatus Angelobacter sp. | reverse complement strand
GAGAAACCTGTCGCCGGACTTCAGGATTTTGAAATTGTTATCGGTTTCAATCCATGTATCACTAGTTTCACGCAGCACGCGGCGGGATTGCCCGCTGTTCACATCCACAAAATAGAGATCAAGCTGGTTCTGCGCGCGATTGAGCACCGTGGCCCACACCACCCCGTCACGCACCCAGCCGAATCGCGGGATGTACATGTCTTTTTCATCTGTCAAATGGAACCATTTCACCTGGCCGCCATTTCCGCTGACCACGCCTAACTGGACTTCAGGATTGGGATCACCCACTTTAGGATATTTTTCCTGGTACACGGTGGGGTGCTGCGGAATGAAATCCGTTATGGGGTAGGTGGGAACTTTCGCTTCATTCATCTGCATGAAGACGATGTTGCTGGAATCAGGCGACCAGAAATAATTGCTGCGCGCCTCAAGCTCTTCAGAATAGACCCAATCCACTTCGCCATCCAGAAGACCGTCATTGCCGTCACTGGTCAGGGCTTTCTCATCACTGCCGTCAATATTTTTAACCACAAGGTTGTGCTTGCGCACAAAGGAAAGGTGCTTGCCATCGGGGGAAAACTTTGGATCTTCCGCGTAGTCCTCCGCGGAGCTCAGCGCGATATATTTGCCGGTGGCAAGCTCGTAATACCAGAGCTGGCCGTTGGCGTCAAAAAGAATGTGCGCGGAGTCTGGCGCCCAATGATAGCCGGCCACCTGGTAACGGGCGCGATTGTCTTTTTCACGATCATCTTTTGATCCAGAGACAGGCGGCTTCATGGCGGCAATCTTTTCTGAAGCCACCAGCACCGCAGGCTTGCCCGAGGTCACGTCAATGTAGTAAAGATCGGTTTTATCACCCTGCTCCTGATGAAGAAAATACGAGACCTTCTTTGCATCAGGACTCCACTGCACGGTATCCGGGGCGCGGCCCGTGAGCGCAGCCGTGCCAAAGATGGTCTGGATAGTAAGGTCTTGCGCTTGGGCGGCAACAAAGGCCGATAAGACGAAAGTCGCTGAAAGAAGGAACTTTTTCACGGGCACACTCCGGGACAAGGTTGAAACGGAAAAGTGTATCACCTGCAATCGGCGGGAGACTATTGGCAGTGGACATCGCGCGTCATCGGAAAACAAAACCTTACCACTGATGAGCACGGATGACACAGATCGGAAATTACAAAATCGCCGAGATCGGGTCATCGCCGACATCGCACGTCATCGAAAAACCAAATCCTTACCGCGGAGACGCGGAGGCGCGGAGAAAAAGCCAGAGATCGGGTGATCGCCGTGATCAGGAGATCGGGTGATCGGAAGCAAATCTCATCTCAGGAAATGCAGCATGGAGAAATGATGTGAGCGGGTGTCTGGCTCTACATTTGTTCTTCCATCTGCCGGCGCAAGCGCCTGGATTCTGCCAGCAGTCCCATGCTGTGCATGAGGTGTTGCAAGGTCACAATGCCTACAAGCCGTTCCTGGTCAACAACTGGAATCAGGCTCAAACCGCGCGACGTGAGCTTGCGGAAAGCAGAGGCCAGCGATTCCGTCCGCCCGGCAATCTCAAACGCCTTGCTCATGGCGCTTTGAACGTATCCGTTTCCTTCAGCGCGGAGCTGTTCCACGATGGCTTGGCGGGTGATTACGCCGACCAGATCACCGCTGCTCACCACGGGAAAATCATCCTGCAGGCAATGGACGGCTTTGGTGAGCGCGTCTTCCAGGGTGTCCGCCGGCGAGAGAATGGAGAACTCGGTCAACATAATATCTTCCATGTTCACGGCTTCTACCACGGACTGGAACATGGCGGTACGTTCTTCCATGAGCGCGGCAAGAAAAATAAAAGCGCCCACCAGCATGAGCCAAGGATTCCATATACCGCCCAGCATGAAAAGCGCGGAAAACAGATGGCCCAGGTTCACGGCGCGTCGAGTGGCGCGCTGGAATTCCATGCGCCGCGCCAGCCAGGCGCGAAAGATGCGTCCGCCATCCAGCGGAAAAGCAGGAAGCAGGTTGATGGCGAAGAGGCAACAATTGATCCAGAAAAAACTGACCGTGAAATCAGTAACCGTAATAAAAGGAAATATCCAAAGGCGGGAGATTGGCCCCAAACTGAGTAAAATGGCAGCGGTAACTCCAGCCAGGATGGTATTCACCAGAGGGCCGCTTAGAGCAATAAGCGTTTCGCTCCGCAAACGGCGCGCGCTTTCCACTTGCACGCTGGGATCGCCAATGGCGATACCGCCCAACGGCAGCAGGATTGTGGCTTTCACTGGAAATCCCTGGCGCTTGGCGATGAACGCATGGCCGAGTTCATGCAATACCACGGAAATAAGGACTAGAAAAGTAAGAATGCAGGCCCGGAGAATTACGTGTGGACCAATCCTGGTTGTTTCACTGAGCAATACAAAAATCAGCAGGAAAAGAAAAGTAATATGCAGGCGCATCTCCACGCCGGCGATTCTTAAGCCAAAAACAGACCAGTTTCTCATTCTGGAATTATTCGTCCTGAACTGATTTTATACTTACATGCGCATCCAACAAGGGGAGCCGAATTTATGCGTGTGATCGCAGGAAAATACCGGAGCCGCAGGCTGGTTGCGCCAGAAGGCATGGAAACCCGCCCCACCTCTGACCGGCTCCGTGAAACGCTTTTCAACGTGGTGGCCCCCGCAGTTCCTGATTCTGTATGGCTTGATCTGTTTGCCGGCAGTGGCGCTATTGGCATTGAAGCAATCAGCCGGGGCGCCAGAAGCGTGCACTTTATAGATTCATCCGGGCCGGCGGTGCGGGCCATACGCAAAAATTTGCAAAGCCTGGAGATTGAAGAAGGCTATGAGGTGATTGAGCGCGAAGCCGCAATCGCCTTGCGCATGCTGGATTCACAGGCGATTGTGTGCGATTTCTGCTTCCTTGATCCGCCATATCGCAGGATGGGGGATTATGAGCAGATTCTTGGATTTCTCTCACAATCGCGGCTGCTCAAACCGGAGACACAGGTCATTGCCGAGCATGACAAGCACTTTGATCCCGGAGATGCTTTTGGATCGCTGCGCCGCCATCGCACTCTGCGGCAGGGCGATGCTGTCTTGAGTTTTTATGCCCTGGAGTAACGCCGATGATGCTGATTTCGACAGGCCGAAATTATGGCTGGATGAAAAACTGGAAGCGGGAAAGTCGTAATCGCCGCTATCCATGCCCGTTTTCCACAGTCACCTTAAAAAAACCCGCATAAAATCAGGCGAAAATGCTTGCATCATCTCTTGTGTCATGTAATATACGGAATGAGAGCAACTAAAGTGCTCGCATTTTGACGAAGTGCGCACAATTCAAGGAGGAAAGATGGCAAGTGGCATGACCAAGACCCAACTCGTCCGTCACATGGCGGAGAAACTGGAAACGAACAACAAGACCGCGGCAGCGTTTTTGGAAACGCTGGCGGAGACCGCAATCAAAGAAACAAAAAAGAACGGCGTGTTCGTCATTCCTGGCTTGGGCCGCTTGGTAAAGTCAAACCGCAAGGCCCGCATGGGACGTAATCCTCAAACCGGCGAACCCATTAAGATCGCGGCCAAGACAGTGGTAAAGTTCCGCGTTGCCAAGGCCGTAAAAGATACAATCGCACCCAAGAAGTAACTCTTCTTCCGAACCCATAAAGGCCAGCTTTGCGCTGGCCTTCGTTGTTTTTATCGCTTGGCTTCGAGATTAGCTGAAGATAAATGAGAGAGTAGATTGCGAAACACGCACAGTGCTTGAATTGCTAAGAAGCCGTCTTTCATTTTCGTTCCAATGAAAAGATCCTTCTTACTTTATCGCGCTGTCAGCAAACTGCACTCATCTATCTGTGTTCATCTGCGCAAATTTGCGGCAGAATTCCGTTTAGCTCTCATACTTCTTCCGCATCGCCTCGACGGATTTCACAATCAACGTCTCCAACTCTTTCTGGTCAACATCGGCCAGCTTCTTAATATAAAGGCAGCCCTTTTCGGCGGAGCCGAGCTTGGCGCGCAGGGCCTCTGAGCCGCTGAATCCGCCCATATTGTATAAAGCCATGGCTGTCTTACGAGGAGAAAAGCTGATCAGCGGCATATCGCCTTCGCGTCCGCTCTCATACTTATAGTGATAGCTGCCAAAGCCTACAATGGAAGGTCCCCACATCTTCGGCTTTTCGCCGGTGGCGTTTTGCATCAGCTTGATCAGTGCCTTGGCGTCCGCGCGACGGACTGGGTCTGCCACACCTGCAATAAATTCCGCCACGCTTAGTTGCGTTGGCTTGGTCTTGTTTTCCGCCATTCTGTCCCCCACTTGTGCCTAGCCTAACATGATTCAAAAAAAGTATCCGGGCGCGGCTCGTCACTTTCCTGCGAATATCCTCTGCGCAAGGCACCGGCTCGGGTACAATCTTGAGCCATGCATATCTTTCGTCGAGTACGTTTAGCCCTGTTTCTTGCGGGAGCAATCCTCGCCGGCTGGTCTATTTCTTCTTTACGTGCCTCAACACCGGAAGAGCAGGCGGTACTGGCTCCGGTGAAAGAGATGTTTGACGGCATGTCCAAACGCGACGCAGCGGCCATTAAGAAGCCATTGCTCGCCGGTGGCGGCATGGTGCTGATGCGCGATGGCAAGCCCACCCAGATGACCTTTGACGCTTTTGCCGACCTGGTGGGCAAACCCGGCAAGGCACAGATTGAAGAGCGCATCCATGATCCGCTGGTGCGGATTGATAATGACTTGGCCGTGGTGTGGGCCCCCTTTGACTTCCTGGTGGATGGCAAGGTGGACCATTGCGGGACTGATTTGTTCAACCTGGTCCGCACGGATGGAAAGTGGCTCATTGCCAGCGTTGCGGATACAGGACGCAAAAATTGTTCCGCCAAGTAACCTGATGCATCCATGGTAAGTGGCAAATGGAGCATCAGGGCAGGTTGAAGTAGAAGTAGAAGTAAATGGCAACCCTAGCTGAAAAGACGATCACCAGTCCGGCAACCTCTGCCGGCAACAGGTCTGCGGACAGCGCGCGACGGCTGGAATCGCTGGATGTTCTTCGCGGTCTCACAATCGCTGGAATGGTCCTGGTGAATGATCCCGGCGCAAGCCCTTCTTACTGGCCGCTGGACCACGCTGACGAACTGGCACGCGCAGCCCCCGCCGGCTGGTATCCCGGCAAATGGTGGATTGCCGCAAATGGCTGGACGCCTACCGACCTGATTTTTCCATTTTTTCTTTTTATTGTTGGCGCGTCCATGATCCTCTCATTCGCGTCGCGGCAAGCGCGCGGCGATACGCGCTGGTCGCTCTTGAAACACGCGGTGCGGCGGAGCATTCTCATCCTGGCAATCGGCTACGCGATTCGCATTCTGCCTTATGTGGACTTTTCCCGCATGCGCTACCCCGGCGTGCTGCAGCGGATTGCGCTAGTCTATCTGTGCGCATCCGTGATTACGCTCTGGACTGAACGCCGCGCGCGCATCGTGTGGATTATCGCGTTGCTGGCAGGCTATTACGCTCTTCTGCGGTTCGTCCCGGTTCCGGGATGCGATCCCGCCGCTTGGATGACCGAACATTGCAGCCTGGCTGGATTCATTGACCGCAAGCTTATGCTTGGTCATCTTTACCGCAAGGACTTTGATCCTGAGGGTCTGCTGAGCACGCTTCCCGCAATTGCAACCACGCTGCTGGGCACGCTCACCGGAGAATTCCTGCGCGGCGCCGCAACCCTTGCGCACAAACTGCGCGTGCTTGTGATTGCCGGAGTGGCAGGCGTAGCCGCCGGATACGCATGGCATCCGTGGTTCCCCATCAACAAGCCGCTCTGGACCAGCTCTTATGTGCTTTTTACCGCCGGCGCTGCCTGCCTTGCGCTGGCGCTCTGCTGGTGGCTGATTGAAATGCGCGGCTGGCGCACTTGGGCCAAACCATTTCTGTGGCTGGGCTCAAACGCGATTCTTGTTTATGCACTCTCCTCCTTCATGGCCAAACTCGGTTCCATCATCAAAGTGCATAGCGGAGCGAACGCTGTGGACCTGCAAGGCTGGGTTTATCAACACTGGTTTGAGCCGCTGGGCCGGACAGAAAATGCGTCCCTGGCCTTTGCCCTTAGCTACACAATTTTGTGGACGCTGGTGGCTTGGGTTTTATACAGGAAGAAAATTTTTGTGAAGGTGTAGCGGGTTCAGAAACTTGATTACCGCCAGCTAAAGCAACCATGTTTCACGATGCAATAGTATTATGACCGCAGTCATTAGCTAATCTGAGTATGAATTTCTTGAACAGCCTAAAGCCTGCCATCTTGGTTATCATGTTAGGTTTTTCCGTCAGAGAAAATCCCCGTAAATCTCCTTGGTCACTGGAGTGTTGGAAAACCATACAATACGCCTGGTCCAGTTGGAATTAATGCTGGTCAGGAAAAATTCATTCGAAGGCTCCATCTCGTATACATCGATGACCATCTTCACGTATGCGGAAAAGAAATTTTGGTTCAGCCGGATAGTTCCAAATCGTTGACGGAAAATGAATTTATTCAATCTTATGGCTTTCTTCCAAAAATTATCGGTATGAAATCGTCGCCGATCACCGATCTTAGACTCAATCCTTCCAATAGCATGAATGCGTGTGGTGAATATCAAGACCCAGGGACACACTTATTAATGATCCCGGAGGCCACATCGTTATGGAAGTGGCGAGCGATTATTTTTCGCTGGAAAAAGAATAAGTGCTCCAACAGAGCGAAGCGGAAACAGTTTCATCTCGACGCAAATCGGCTCTGATAGTTGTTTCCATCATCAAGAGTGTCTTTAATGCTCGTGCTTCAGCGCCGCCAAGCGCGGCAATATGTTAGCCCAATCATTGCGGAGTTCCGCATCGTGGGATGAGGCTATAAGAGCCAGGTAAGCTTACCCACGATAATCGCAAGCAAATGAGTTAAGAACGCTGAATCCAGCATTCATCAGCGCTTCGGAGATGCGTGTTGCTCAAGTGCAGTATCCATCAGCGATTGAGCTCTGAGGCGAGTTGCGGACCATTGCTTACCTGATGTCACGTGAGTGCCTCGCTTCCAATAGTACCGGCTTGGGAACAATTGGCCCAAGTTGACGCTTGTAGAGAAGGAATATCATCTGTGATCGTTTTTATATACCTTCTGGGAGAGACAAAGCGCACAACGTTCTTGTCAATTTAACGCAATCATAGAGATTTCAGATATGGAAACAAGGATTTTGAATGGCTGGAAAGAAATAGCACAATTCATGGGCAGGGGAGTTCGAACGGTACAACGATGGGAAACAATAGGATTGCCGATCCGCAGACCTAATGCAAGAAACCGATCTGCCGTTGTAGCTTTCAGCAATGAGCTTCAAGAATGGTTGTCCAGACCGGAAGGAGAGCTTCTGCATAGCATAAGCAATGGCTCGCCTCAGCAGAGTAACTCGTTCCGATACAGGACACTGGTTGTGGATGATGATGAGGAACGGCTGAAAAGCGAGGCAGGCTTGCTGGCCAGGGAAGGCTATGAGATCCGGATTGCCCGGCATGGGTTCCAGGCTTTGGAAGCAATGCGCGCGGGTGTTCCAGACCTGCTTATCTCAGAACTGAAAATGCCATACATGTCTGGCTTTGAATTGCTCTGGATTGTCAGGCGAAGGTTTCCCGGCGTGTCTGTGATCGCCACCAGTGAAGACTATACTTTAGCCAGCTTGCCTGAAGTTTATTGTGATCGCTTTCTGGAAAGCGGCTTCAACCCCTCTCAACTGTTTCAGATGGTCCGTGAGCTTTTGTCCATCTCGCCTGTGCGGGCTACTCTGGCGAAAGCCGATTATTATCCAGCGTGGATTCCACGTTCAGCGAATGGGCATGTGATGCTTACATGTTCCTCCTGCCTGCGTTCCTTTTATGCCGTGCAGCGCATGGGCACAAGTGAAACGATAGTGGATAAGTGTGTTCATTGCGGCGTGGAAGTACGGTACCGTATGGATGAATCGCAAGTGCCTGAAGCGCCCAGGCCATTTGCTGTTTCAAAAGTGCCCAGCCAGTCCGCAAGAAGTGATAAGCCGAGGGCCGCTTCCGATCTGCCGCATGCCGGCTTCACTCTTGTCACTCCCATGGTCCGTAATGGCAAAGGTTAGCGGAGAGCAGAACTTTCAGTGTTCTCCGCATTTCCTTCTATGACACATCACTGTGTGTTTGCACTTGTCTTTTAGTCAAGCGCCCACACTGTATCTTCTCCATCACCATCTTTTTCCATCATTTACTTTTCTGCCACTTGCCGCCTCCGTCCTGCGCGCTGATTGTTGACGCATAAAAAGTTTCATTCACAAAATCCGAAGCTGGCGCGACATGACGTTGTGCTTCTGCTAACTGTGTTGCGGAGACGCGGCATCGAATTTCAAAACAACACAAACATGCCGCGCTTTACCAACAGTCCACAAAAGACTATGGAGTTAGTGTGCATGTTGCCCAAAGGTGAACAAAAATGCACTACCGATATGTAGACAACGCCACTCGAAAATTACAATCTTCAAAAACCAAATGCGCCGTCCTGATTTTTCTGCTGACTCTGTGTCTTGTTAGCGCCACGCCAACGTGGGCGCAGAGCAGTGGTTCTGGTTCCGGATCTGGCTCGGGCAGCGGCTCCGGTACTGGCAGCGGGTCCGGTTCCGGCAATGGTTCCGGGTCCACTACAGATTGGAGCCCGGTGCGCAATACGTTTAGCGCGC
Organism: Candidatus Angelobacter sp.; assembly: GCA_035653315.1. Classification (GTDB taxonomy): domain Bacteria; phylum Acidobacteriota; class Terriglobia; order Terriglobales; family Acidobacteriaceae; genus Angelobacter. Next base: position 678 of record DASRCD010000180.1, on the reverse strand, counting down.
AGGGAATGGAAGACAACAGCGTATTGAAGTTTGAAATCGTACGCAATGATATTAAGCCTACAAAACAGAATGCGCGGGTCAGCTCTGGATTAGTGGCCCATGGTGATTTGTCTTTCTGGGCGATGACAAATTTTACGGTGAATGCGCCCGCCGCAGGTTCTACATCCACCACAACCGGCAGTTCGAATGGATCTTTTAATGGGTCAGATCCCTTTGGCGTTGCCAATCTTGGCGCGTCACTCACAGCAGCAGGCGGCCCCTGGTTTGTAATGACGGCGGAAATTCCCTTGCTGGAAACCGAACTGCAACCATTTTTAAAAGCATTGCAAGGTTCGGACATCATCAAAGCGGCCATTCACAACCATGATATTCAGGTCACTCCAGTCCTGATCTATGTTCATCTTGAAGGAGTGGTCAACCAACCTCGCATGGCGATCGTGAAGAGAGCCATAGCCGCAACAGGCATTGGACAGATCAAGGACGAGAAACAAATTTCAGTTTCCGGCATTGATCAAAACCAGTTGCAGACAACCCTGGGCGGGACCGCTAGCGGATCAGGTGACGTAGTCTCAGTAGAGATCCCAAGACCTGAGCAATTCAGCAGTTGCCTTCCCGCGATTATCCAATCTGTATATAACCGCCAGATGGCGGGTTCACCTCTTGGCACCGGCGCCGCCA
>DASRCD010000179.1:0-2598 GCA_035653315.1 Candidatus Angelobacter sp. | reverse complement strand
TGTATCCACTTCCACCAATTTAAGGTGGGTCGTGTCCACAACATAATAAGCAAAGGTCAATACGCCATTGCCGGTATTCAGGGTTGCAGAGCCACGGCCATTGGCTGCAACAGGAATGGTTCCCGTAAGCGGATCATTGGTAAGGACGGTGCCTACATCATTCGAGTCGTCAATCCCGGTAATATTGCCGGCCGCATCTGAAGTGAAATTTCCGGCGAATGAGAGGGGATTTCCAGACCCATCAATGCCAGAGGTGCTAAAAGCAAAAGCGCCGGCCAATGCCGCGTTGGAAAAGGCCGAAGTAGTTTGCTGGTCAAGAGTGCCGCTGCCAGTGGCCGCATTGTCAAAACGGGTAATCAGGGCATGGCCGCCGGCGACAATCACGAAATCGATAGTGGAATTTCCAGCCGTTGCATTCAAGGTAGCGGAGCCGCGTCCATCGGCGCGGACGTTGTAAGTGCCGGTAATTGCCACGCTGGTATTAATGCCAAGGCCGCTGTTGATGTCCTGAAGCCCGGAGGTGATATGTCCGGCGCCATCAAATTGAAGGCTGCCGGCTACCGCCAGAAACCCGCCTCCGTCAGTACCGGTATAAGAAAAAGCAAACGGGCCATTGAGGCTTGAATTGCTGAATGATCCCTGCGGGGTGGGAAAGCTCAGAGAAGATCCGCCTCCGCATCCCGTGAGAACAACAAGGAGAATTGCGCTTGTAATAAATAGAAGGAAAGGCTTATTTGCCGCCATGGTTCTATCCTCGTGTTGATTGAAAAATGATGACATTAAAATAGCCTGCAGCTTGTAATCAGCTTGTAAATTATTGTGGTTTGCCCATTACTAAAGTTGTTCATTAACTGGTAAATGCAGAATTCCTGATAAACCTGATGTAACACCAAAACGGCAGATTTGTTGCGGAACGCTCCAGCCCGCAAGAATTCAACTTTTGCACAGATAACAATGTAAATAGATTTTTGTGTTAGGTGAGATGCTCAGTTTGCAGGCCGGGGCTATCGCCTACAGGGGTAAAGTTTTGTTAAAGGCCAGATGGCTTTATAATAAGCAGAACTCATTTATTTCTGGAGTTTTCCGTCCATGATCAAGTTCCTTCAAAGCGGCAACAAAGTCGCCAAGTATCTCCTCGCCGGGTTCCTGCTGGTCATTGCTGCCAGCATGGTTACCTACCTGATCCCCGGATTTATGACTGACACCAACGCTACAGGTTCAGGAGTGGTGGCCAGTGTAGCCGGGCGTGAGATCCATCGCGAGGACATAGCGCTGCTCGTCCAAGGCCAGCAGCGCCAGCAGCAGTTCCCAGCCGCTTTTATTCCGTACCTGAACCAGCGTGCATTGCAGCAGCTTATTCAGGACGCCGAGGTCGCTTATGAATGTGACCGCCTGGGCCTCAAGGTCTCAGACCAGGAACTGCGCGACGAACTCCAGAGCGACGCCTATAAACCGTATTTCTATCCCGAAGGAAAATGGATTGGCGCGGAAAAATATAAACAACTGGTCAGCCAGGGCGGCGGCTCAGTGGAAAAATTTGAGCAGAGCGTCAAGATGGGGCTGCTCAAGCAGAAGTTGTTCAGCGTGATTGGCGCGAATGCCACAGTGTCAGAATCGGAAGTCGAGCAAGCCTATAAAGACCAGAACACCAAGGTGAAATTTGAATATGCCGAGTTGAAGCTTGATGACATTATGAAAACCATTAAGCCGACTGATACGGAGCTGAAAGCGTATTTCAACGCCAATCAGGCACGTTATCAAAACTCCATTCCGGAGAAGCGGCAAATCAAATACTTCATCCTGAATGAAAAAGATGTGGTGGACAAAACCACGGTGGATCCCGCAGAAATTCAACGCGCGTATAGCGCCAACCAGGATGCTTATCGCGTGCAGGAGCGGGCGAAAGTGCGCCATATCCTGATTGCCACGCCAAAACCTGGTGCTGACGGTAAAGTGGACCAGAAGGCCGTGGATGCAGCGCGCGCCAAGGCGCAGGATGTGGAGAAGCAGGTAAAAGCCACTGGAAACTGGGCTGAGCTGGCAAAGAAATATTCGGAAGATCCCGGCAGCAAAGACAACGGCGGAGAACTGGGCTGGATTCTCAAAGGCCAAACCGTGCCGGAATTTGAAAAGACCGCGTTTGGGCAGGCCAAGGGACAGATCAGCGATCCCGTACAGAGCTCATTTGGTTTCCACATCATCCAGACGGAAGATAAAGAAAGCGCCGGCCTGAAGCCTCTGAACGAGGTGAAGGAATCGATTGAAAAAAGCATTAAAGATGAAAAAGCCAGGAATGCGCTGACCACGCTTTCCAACAATGCTGTTGAAGTGGCGCAGAAGCAGGGCATGGAAGCAGCTGCCGCGAAAAATGGCGCGCAGGTGGTGCAGAGCAATCCAGTAACAAAGGGAAGTGTGCTGCCCGGTCTTGGGCCTCAACCCGCGTTGATGGACGCCGTATTCAGCGCGACGGAAAAATCCGGCCCGCAGGTTGCGCAAACTGCACAAGGCGCGGTTGTTTTTGAAGTCACCAAGATTGAACCGCCCCGCAGCCCGTCCTTTGACGAGATAAAAGACCGCGTTGCCAATGAATTTAAAGGC
>DASRCD010000178.1:0-2030 GCA_035653315.1 Candidatus Angelobacter sp. | reverse complement strand
CGGATAAGGATCAAAGTGGTTTTTGAAAAGCGCCGTGGAATTAATAATGACCCATACAGCCAGCACCACTCCGAAAATGATGATGAACGTCCATGAGCCGCCAAAGGCCGCAACTTTGTCCGCGATGCGCTGGCCAAACGTTAGGCGCTCTTCTTCTTCCACGTTGGCATTGCGTGAAACCTGCGTGCGCAACAGCTCGTCCGTGGCGCGCAGGCGGCGGCCAATCACAGTAAGCACGTCCATGGCGGCATGCGGATGCTTGTCAATGAAATCCAGCAGGCGCTCGCGGTTCAGCACCAGCATCTGCGTGTCTTCGCAGGCAACGGCTGTGGCCGTTCTTGGTCCGCCATCCAGAAATGAGAGTTCGCCTAGCACGTCGCCCTGTTCGTTTTCTGAAAGCATGATTTTGGTGCCTTCCATGCTCTCCACAAACAGTTCCACGCGCCCGCCGCGGATGATAAAGATCTCTCCGCCCGGGTCGCCATAATGAAAAACAATTTCATTCTGCTTGAACTCGCGGCTGTCCATCATCTCGGCAAGCGCTTCGCGTTCTTCGTCGTCCAGCAATCCAAAGATGGGAACTTCGCCGATCATGGCCACGTTTGCTGACATTGTTTCTGTGCTCCTTCTATTGGCTTTGTCTCAAGGCCTCGGGCTTTGGGAGGCACAATGATTACAAGCATCCTTGCCGTACCATAAGCGCGGGCAAGCTGCTTTACGCACATCATAGCCGAAGGGATGCTATCAGAATGTGAAAGATTACCTGCGGCGCATGGGACGCATTGGAGGCCGTGAAGGTTTGTAGTCCTTGGGATAGAGCACCACATAGCGGCGACCGCCTTCGCCTTCACTCTGCGTTGTGAGCGATTCATGGTCACGAAATACCAGGTGAATCAGCCGGCGCTCGCGTGAAGACATGGGCGCAAAAGAGTAAGGTGAACCGCTTTTCAATACGCGTTCCGCCGCAACCTGCGCGGCCAGTTTTAATTCCTGCTGGCGGGCCGCGCGATAACCTTTGCAGTCAAAGCTGACTTTATCGTGGTCTTCCGCATGCAGGTGCAGGATTTCATGGGTCAGGACTTCAAATGAGCGCAGCACTTCACCGCCGCGCTCCAGCAGCAATTGGCTGTCAGGCCCGGCCAATTCCACCAGAATCTCCGGCGTTTCCGCTTCCTGGCCCGCAATGGCCGGCGGATTCACGGTGATCCTGTACTTCAATTTGAACGCGCCTGAAGCAATAATATTTTTCAGGAACGCATCAATCTTTTTGGCGGTTGCAACTTTGTCCTGCAGCATTCTTGTTCCCTTAGCTCCTGGTTCCTTTGCCCATTACCGCTTGCGCGTGGCGCGCCGTTCCATGGTCCGCTTCACCTGCTGTCCCAGCTCAGAGCGATTGATCACCAACTGCTGCGCCCATCCCAGCAAGGTGCTGAGCGCCCAGTAAATGGAAAGGCCTGCAGCCACGCCCCAGCTTACGCCGCCAATCATCAGCGGCCCCATAAAATTCAGCATCTTTTGCTGCGCCGGATCCATGCCTGCCTGGGGCGCGCTGCGCTGCTGAATGAACATGGAAACCATAATCAAAATGGGCAGAATGTGAAAGGGATCGGGAGCGGAAAGATCGTGGATCCACAACCAGTTTGCCTGGCGAAGCTCAATGGCGTTGCCCAGCATGGCGTAGAAGGCAAAGAGGAATGGCATTTGCAGCAATAGCGGGAAGCATCCGCCCACTGGATTCACGCCTTCTTTTTTGTAGAGCGCAGACATTTCTTTTTGCATGTCCGCGCGGCGTGGATCGGTAATGCTGTAGCGCTTGTATTTCTCCGTAATCGCTTTCACCTGCGGCTGAATGCGCTGCATCCGCAATTGCGACTTCATGCTGGAAATGCGCAATGGCAGCAGCGCCATGGTGATCACCAGCGTGAGGAAGGCGATCGACCAGCCCCAGTTCGGGATCATGTGCTGGTAAGTCCATTTCAGCCAGAGAAAGAGCGGACGCGCAATGATGCTGAACGTGCCGAAATCATAGA
>DASRCD010000177.1:0-6491 GCA_035653315.1 Candidatus Angelobacter sp. | reverse complement strand
GAACGAGAGTAATCCCACTTGAGTGAGACATTCTAACCTACGATAGAACAATTACAACCGAATACTCTACACTTTCGTACTTTTAGAAATCCATAACCTACACAGGGCTACTGTTGAGCAAAACCTCGTCCCAAATCGGTTGGGTGCAGTTCGTAACATTTGTTCCGGTGAGCTTTGAAATGTGTCTAAAGACATCTTTGCCAGAGACAATGACTAAAGAAGAAGATTTCTGGTATGGCGGGCAATCATCAGATCTTCATTGGTTTCAATCACACGTACACTGGCGAGGCTGTTCGCAGAACTGATCACTTCCGCATGGCATTCATTTGCCGATAAATCCAGTTTTATACCCAGATATTCCAAGCCTTGGCAAATCCGGGCACGCACAGCAGCAGCCTTTTCGCCGATGCCGCCTGTGAAGACCAGAGTATCCAGTCCGCCAAGCACCGCGGCATAAGCGCCAATGAATTTCCGTATCTGGTAACAAAACATTTCAACCGCCAGAGCAGCGGCTGGATCACTCTCTTGTTTTGATAAGAGAACTTTCATTTCGCTAGTCTGACCGGAAACGCCAATCAAACCAGATTTATTGTTGAGCATCTTCTCAAGGTCGGTGGAAGAGTAGCCCTGGCGCAATAGGTATAAAAGTATGCCGGGATCAAGATCACCGCTGCGCGTCCCCATCATGAAGCCGCCGGTTGGCGTCAGGCCCATGCTGGTATCCTGCGGGATGCCATCTTTTAACGCCACCATGCTTGCGCCGTTACCTAAATGCGCCACAATGGCGCGACTACCCAAAGCCTTTCCTAACCTGGCCACAATAAATTCATAAGACAAACCGTGAAAGCCATACCGCCTGATGCCCTTCTGCCAAAACTCTTCAGGCAAGGCAAATCTTTTTGCCACATCCGGCATGCGGGCGTGAAAGGCCGTATCAAAGCAGGCGACCTGCGGCAAATCTGGATAATGCGTGCTCACCGCATCCAGTAAAGCAAGTTCGCTGGGCAAATGAAGTGGAGCAAATGGGATCAAAGTTTGCAGTTCAGCTTTAATCTTTGCATCGATCTTAATTGGTTCGCTGAACTTCGGGCCGCCGTGGACAAAGCGATGCCCCGCGCCAGCCAGAGTGCCTACGCCTTGCTCTTGCAACTCGTCAAAGACTATTTGAATGGCCTCAGCATGATTTGCGGCGCTCCCATTCTTCTCAGAGATCGTTTTATTGCCTGCGCGCAACCATGACCTGCCGCCGGAAGCCCCGATCGCTTCCACAGCCCCGGAAAATATTTGTTCTTCCTTGTTCGCGGAAAACCGGAACACGGCAAATTTCAGCGAAGATGATCCGGCGTTAAGACACAGGATGGTTGCGTCCATCGGCGTGTCAGCCCTGGTTCCAGCGCCAGTTCTGCACTTCTGGAAGGTCCTGACCGTGAGAAGTCACATACTCATGGTGCTCCGCCAATTTGCGTTGAAATAATTCAACCGCGCCTTCAGCCTTCAGTCCGGGAATGCGATGGATGGTATCTATGGCGAGCTGGAAACGGTCCATGTTGTTGCGGACCACCATATCAAAGGGCGTGGTTGTAGTGCCTTCTTCTTTATAGCCGCGAACATGCATGTTGTCATGGTTTTTGCGGCGGTAGCACAGGCGATGAATGATCCAGGGATACCCATGATAGGCGAAGATGACGGGCTTGTTGCGGGTAAAGAGCGCGTCAAAAGCTTCATCAGACAAACCATGCGGGTGCTCGCCCTTGGGCTGAAGCGTCATAAGATCGACCACATTCACCACGCGGATTTTTAAACTAGGGACATGCTTGCGAAGCAAGGATGTTGCGGCCAGAATCTCCAGCGTTGGAACATCGCCCGCGCAAGCCAGCACCGCGTCTGGTTCCCCGCCGCCATCGTTGCTTGCCCACTGCCACACACCCAAACCCGCTGTGCAATGCTTAATCGCAGACTCCATATCCAGCCATTGCAGTTCCGGCTGCTTGCCCGCAACAATAATGTTCACGTAATTCCTGCTGCGCAGGCAATGATCGGCTACGGAAAGAAGGCAATTGGCATCCGGCGGAAAATATGCGCGCACCAGTTCTGGTTTTTTGTTTACAGCATTATCCAGAAAACCGGGGTCCTGATGGCTAAAGCCATTATGGTCTTGCCGCCAGACATGAGAAGTGAGCAGATAATTTAAGGATGCAATCGGTTTGCGCCACGGAATGTGCCGCACAGCTTCCAGCCACTTGGCATGCTGGTTATACATGGAAGTAACAATGTGAATGAAAGCCTCATAACAGGAGAAGAATCCATGCCGGCCGGTAAGCAGATAACCTTCCAGCCACCCCTGGCAGGCATGTTCACTCAACATTTCCATCACGCGGCCATTGCGGCCCACATGCACATCGGATGAAAGAATCTCCGCTTCAGAAACACGGTCTGTGACTTCAAACACGGCAGAGAGACGATTGGAGTCTGTTTCATCCGGACCCATGATGCGGAAGTTGCTATTTTCCGCATTGAGCTTAAGCACATCGCGCAAGAAACGGCCCAGCACACGCGTGGACTCATCAAAAGAGCTGCCTGGCGTTTCCACTTTGACCGCATACTTGCGAAAATCCGGCATGTGCAGGTCTTTTAACAAAAGACCGCCATTGGAATGCGGGTTCGCTCCCATGCGGCGGTCACCTTCAGGCGCGAGCGCGGCCAGTTCGGGAAACAGCTTTCCACCTTCGTCAAAAAGTTCTTCCGGCTTGTAACTGCGCATCCATTGTTCAAGAATTTTGAGGTGCTCTGGCTTTTCCAGATCAGTGACCGGAACCTGATGAGCCCGGAAGGTGCCTTCTACTTGTAAACCATCAACTACTCTGGGCCCTGTCCAACCTTTAGGGCTGCGCAAAATAATTACTGGCCACTGGGGCCTCTGTGCTGATGGATTTTGCCGGGCATCATGCTGAATGTTTTTGATTTCTACCAGCACCTGATCCAGAGTTGCGGCCATTAACTGATGCATGGTTGAAGGATCGTCACCTTCTACAAAATAAGGTTTGTAGCCGTACCCTGTGAACAGGTCAACAAGCTCATTTCGCGGAATGCGCGCCAGCACCGTGGGGCCGGCAATCTTATAGCCATTGAGGTGCAGGATCGGGAGGACTGCGCCATCCCGCGCTGGATTGAGAAATTTATTGGAATGCCAACTGGTGGCCAGAGGTCCGGTCTCAGCTTCACCATCGCCGACAACACAGCACACCAGCAGATCAGGATTATCAAATGCCGCGCCATAGGCATGAAAGAGTGAATAACCCAGTTCGCCACCTTCGTTAATTGATCCTGGCGTATCCGGAGAGCAATGGCTGGGAATTCCACCCGGCCAGGAAAACTGCATAAACAGCCGCTTCATGCCAACCACATCCTGCGTAACATCAGGATAAAGTTCCGAGTATGTGCCTTCCAGGTATGTGTTGGCAACAATTCCGGGGCCGCCGTGCCCCGGCCCCGTCACATTCAAAACATTCAGATCGTGTTTTACGATCAGCCGGTTCATGTGCACGTAAATAAAATTAAGGCCCGGAGTAGTGCCGAAGTGCCCCAGCAGGCGAGGCTTGGTATGTTCCAGCTTAAGGGGCTCGCGCAGCAGGGGATTGTCCCGCAGGTATATCTGGCCGACTGACAGGTAATTCGTTGCGCGCCAGTAGCGGTCAATCTTCTTTAATTCATTTTCATCCAAAGGACCTTTGGCAATGAGTTCTTCCTGGGCGAGAGTTTTAGACATGGCACCATCCACGGTTCCGCGTGTTCTTTAAGATTGTAGTCCTTTAAAGGTGGGGATGGGGAACTCACAGCCTATGGCGTGATTTGGCTTTTGTCTTTGCTTAGATGGATTGCTGTAATCAATCTGATCGCATGAAACAATTCACCACTGAGACACGGAGGCACGGAGAAATACAACCAGCCGCTAAGCTCAAAAGGTAAGACTCAAAGCTTTTACCGCAAAGGACACAAAGAGAAAAACTTACCGCGGATTTACAGGATAAACGCGGATGAGATCGAGGATCGAAAGCTACATCTGGAATGCAGAGCCGGGCCGGAGAAAATTATCCCAAAAACAAAAGCCACAAGAAACCTTGTGGCACTTTGCTTTTGGGGAGGTAAACGTCGGTTTAGATTTACTGGACCATTGAGCTTACATTCTGCGCAGCGGTTGCTCTTCTGGCCCGTGTACGGTTTGAAATTATGCGGCGCAGCTCTGTGACTGCCTGTTTGTGAATCTGGCTCACGCGGGCTTCACCAACACCCAGTTTCTCGCCAATTTCTTTTAATCCCATATCTTTGAAGTAATAAAGCTCCAGCACCTGGCGCTGCTTTGGCTTGAGCTCCTTAATAAAGGTGCGGAGGAGCTTGAAATCTTCATTCTTGCTGCAGGCATCGTAAGGCGTCTGGTCTTTTGAAGGAATCTGGCTCATCTCATCCACCGGATCAGAATCATGGTCTTCTGACTGCATGGAGGGCAGTTTGGCGGACTCAAGGCGATGCAGCGTGCGGTCATATTCGATCAGACCAAGACCTACGGCTTCAGCAATCTCTTCACGGGCCGGTTCGCAGCCCATGCGCGCGCGCAGGTTCTGCTTTACGTGCTCAATCTCGCGGGCGGTCTTGCGGTCCTGGCGTGAGCAGGTGTCCCACTTGCGGAGTTCATCAAGAATGGCGCCGGTAATGCGCGCATTCGCATAGCTGGAAAAATCAACCATGCGGGAAGCATCATAACGGCTGGAAGCTTCCAGAAGACCAATCATTCCGGTCTGGACAAGATCCTCCACATCAACGTGCGCCGGAAGACGACGTTTGATCTTGCTGGCGATTGCCTGCACCAGATTGAAATAATTCTGAACTACCAGTTGTGATTGCGCCGGATTGATTACGTTTGTAGCCATGATGACTTGCTCCCTCCGGCTTTGTATATGGCATGTACTGTGCCAAAACACCTGTACTCATAAGTGCTTAAAAATCAAGGACACGTGTACTGCAAGGACATCTGTCATTGTTCAGATTCCAGAATTCAGACTCTTGCGGCTGGACAAAAGAGAAATTGAAGACGGGATTTGCGCGAGTAGAAAGAGTTGGAAGTGAATAGAAAGTTTTCGCGCTTCACTATCTTATTCGGCAACTCATCACTCAATCTGTAGTCCCGATTTGGAACATTTTCTTGTGCAAAAGTTTAGAGTTCTTTACGAAAGTCGCCGGAAGATCAGCCGATAGATAAATTTGAGACTCGGAACTGAGGTTTTTTCAATGGATCATTTGCTTATAGTGCCGTTAAAGCAGAGCGTACCGGAACCTTTTCTGGATTGCCTGCGCCAGGCAGGCTGGCGCATCAGTGTTAGCTCTGACCTTTTACGCGTAAAACAGCTCTTGCAACAAGGCGATGTTGCCGGCATTGTGTTGGAGTTCAACCCTGCCGTCCATGATCCTGACCGTTTTAAAGTTCTCCGCTTTATTCATGAGTTTCGTCCGGGGACCCTGGTCATTATGTTGAATTCCACCGCTGAAACTTTTACCACGGCAAATACCGGACTGGTCCATGCACTCAATTCTGTGGAAGACATTCGCAGTGAAGCGGAGCCGCATGTATTAGACCTTTACAATCTCAGTCCAGCACAAAAGCGTATCGCCGAATTGGTGGCGCAGGCTTATCCTAACCGCGAAATCGCGCGGCGGCTGCGGATTAAAGAGCAGAGCGTGCGCAATGAGCTTTCCCGCATCTTTAAAAAGATGGGTGTGTGGAACCGCGTGGAACTGGCGCTGCTGATGCGCAATGGCGCTCCAGAAGAACCGGTAATCACAGCGCCCATGACGGAAGCAGAAGGCAAAGAGTCATGGCCCGTGACCATGAAGCCGCCAGTAGAAGCGCCCAGCCCTGGCACTCCGCTGGTTTAACCAGAGTTTTACATTGTTTCTGTTGGGATACCGTATACCTTAAGTTTCTGGTAAAGAGTGCTGCGCGGTATCCCAAGCTTTTGCGCGGCCTGGGCCACTTTGCCTGACTCTTCATGCAGAACACGGGTAATGTGCTGCCGCTCCAGCGCGGCAAGAGTTAAGGCCGGCCCTGTTTCTTCCAGGGAAACCGGCGTTGCCGTCCGTTGGGCCAGACCCAAGTCCTGGGCCTCAATAATGCGGGCATCACAGGTGAGCGCCACGCGCTCCAGTACATTGCGCAGCTCGCGTATGTTTCCCGGCCATGAATAGCTTTTCAAGAGAGCTTCCGCCTCAGGACTTAACTCCTGCTGCTCCCGCGCGAGATCATTCGCCAGGTTATTGAGCAGAATGTTCGCGATTACAGGAATGTCTTCTACCCGCTCCCGCAAGGGCGGGATCCGCAGATGAAACGTGTTGATGCGGAAGTAAAGGTCTTCGCGGAATTTCATTTCGCGCACGGATTGCATAAGGTTACGATTGGTTGCCGCAATGATTTGTATGTCCACAACGCGCTCACGCACATC
>DASRCD010000176.1:0-6511 GCA_035653315.1 Candidatus Angelobacter sp. | reverse complement strand
GGAAACCACATTGTCTTTGCCGCCACCGGCGTCACCGACGGCGCGCTGATGAAAGGCGTGCGCTTCTTTGGTGAAGGCAATCGTACCTCTTCCATTGTCATGACCCGCCACAGCGGAAAGGTCCGCTTTGTGGAAAGCATTCACCTGGCCAAGCGTGCCGACGTCAAAGTGCGCTTTGCCTAGAGCGATTTTAGAGTTGCTGTATCCTGCGCGGGTGGAGCAGCATTTATGCTTGCGGTAACGCGGTATGAAGTGTCGCCTTTAGCCACTGCGGCCGTGGTATTCGCGTTGATTCACGACCAATTTTATCTGCGTTTTTCTGCGCAAATCTGCAGCCAAATATCTTTAGTTTGCGGCTGCATCAGAAATGCCCTTATGCCAGATGAACATTCGGTTCCGCTTCCTGCGCCACGATTCCTTCCGGCAGCCTTCCGCCGTTATATTCCACCAGCCGATTTTTCCATTTAAGAAAATCCGTAATGGTCTGCGGCTCAATGCGGACTTCCACTCTGCGCAGGCTGGCCAGCAGCAGATTCATCTCCCACATCAGCCCATTCTGGCTGCGCTGGCTTTGGCGGCATGGCTTCACCGCCATCCGGACCTCGCGGGCCTTGCACTCCAGCAATCCCCACTTTTTAGGTAGCTCCTCCGGCGAGATGAGTCCTTGCGGCACAAGATAAAAACGCTCACAGCCCATGGCCAGCTCAGGATTTTTGCGAAACGGCTTCTCCCGATCGGCAAAAAAATCAGCGCGTGAAATCTTGCATTCAATCACTACTGACCGGCATGCGCCTTTCCAGCCGATCACATCCGGGGTCTCCCCGCTGGCGCACGATTGTTCAGAAAGGACAATGCCACAACGATACCGGGTTCGGAGCCACTGCTCGGCAAGACGGACGAGCTGCTGATGCGTCATGCATCCTGTTGTAACTCAGATTGCGCTCAAGAAGAAGTATTTTTAGAGGAACATCTTTCCGAAGTTGCAGGCCGTCGGGCAGCGAAGCTCAAGCAAGAAAGAAAAGTCAGGAAAGCCGGCTGAAGTACACATGCGTATCATAATCAAACTGGACCTTATCGCTCACAGCGTAGGCGCGAAAAATGCGACCAAGCTCCTGCATCATCGGCCCATAATTCGGATGGTCCTCTAAAGGGCAATAGGAAGAAGACAGCAGCCGTCCGGTAAGACCCGCAAAGTCAAATTGCTGATTATTCCTGAAGACCCGCTCGCGGTAGCCTTCAGGAAAAAACGCATGCGCAATCCGCGAAGTTTTTCCATGCCGCTTGTCTTTGTACTCCGGGCAATAGGTCTGCAGCAGGTTTTCATATTCCTCTAAAAACGGGTTGCCGCTGGTGCGGCGCTCATTCCAGATCAGCACGCACCAGCCCTCCGGTTTCAGGATGCGCTTAAATTCTTCCCGCGTTTTTTGCGGATCAAACCAGTGCGCGGCCTGCGCTGCCATAATAAAATCCACGGAAGCCGCGGACAATCCAGTCTCCTCCGCGGTGCCGTGCATCAGCTTGAGATTAGAAAACAACTGCTGCAAATGGCTGCTCGCCGCGCGCATTTCAGCGTTGGGTTCAACCGCGATCACCGGATTGCCATTCTCCAGCAGCAGTCGCGTGAAAATCCCTGTTCCTGACGCAATCTCCGCAATCACATGATCGCGGCGAAGGCCACACTCATGGCACAGCATCTCAAGTATCTTTGGCGGGTATCCCGGACGATAACGAACGTAATTGTCAACGCGATCGCTAAAGCGTTCCGTAGGCAGCTTGGACATAACTTTAGGTTCTCACAAAATCGGGAATACGGTCAGCGCGACTTAATCAGCACCGAACAGAGAAGCGACAGGTAAGTCAGTTGAAGAGTTTTCCCTGCGGCGCATTCACCTTCTGCGCTAGTTCGAAGTAAGTCTTTCTGGCTACGCCGGGCAGATGCAGTTGGCGGAAAAATAATGACCGCAAATAACGCTTGCTGAGCAGCCCTGCCACATACGCCTCATGCATCTCCGCGCCCAGCATCGCGCCCAAGTGGCGCACGAGGAACTCGCGTTTCTTGCCGCTGGAAGAAATGCCAGTGGCAATCACGCGCGGCAATTCTGCCCGCAACCGAGCCTGCCCTTCTTCTTCCTTATGCAGGACCAGGAATTCCACCATCGCCTTGTACTCGCGCGCGCTGAACACGGCCTGCTCATCCGGAGAATGCCGCTGGTCCAGTGTGCAGAAATCTTCCCGCCGCCTCACCGGATAATGGGGCAGCAGCATTCGCGTGCCAAACGTTACAAAGGCGCGATCAATCACGTCAAAATAAAACTGGTCCTGGTGTGAACTGCCCGCCCACGGACCGCTCCAGCAGCCGGCGCTGCGGCACTCATACTGCACAAACCGCACAGCCTCTTCCGCTGCATGAGTAAGCTGGAACCGCCGTATCAAAAATAAATTATGTTTGGGCGAATAAACGCAGCCCTGCTGACGCAACTTTTTGAGCACAGGAATGCGCTCCGCTGCGGAAATTTCTTTGCGCGCCAGCAGTGCGGCAAAATCTTTTTCTCCGGCCCGCACATAAACTTCAGGATAATCCTCAATTAACGCGCTAGGATGGCTGCCCGTTGCCGGCGAGTATTGCGCCAAGCCCATGCAGCGCAAAAATGTATCCACAAGGTTGTAAAACGTGGGCGCAAGATCAGGCTGACTGGGCTCAGTCCGCCATTTGCCAATGTAAATCCGGTAGCTCTCATACTTCTCTAGTGGCGTGGCATTAAAAACGCACACAACATCGTCTGCAATCTGTACGCCATGCACGTTGTCACTGAGTTGGCCCGCCACTTTCCAGTAAAGCTCGTCAAGGTTCTGCAGCACGGTAAGCATCCGGTCGCGGGGACGCAACAGGCGCAGCCACTTTGGCAGATGGTTTGGGGCCAGGTGCGCTTCCCCAAACAGCGTGAGCACGCGCGCTTCAGGATGTGCGCGGCGGATCTGTGCGATTTGTGAAGCTGCATGCCGGTCGCGCGTCCCAATCTTGCGCATGTTGCCGCGAGGTTTCAGATCGATTCCGTAAATCTGGCAGCCTTGCTTGCGCGCCTGGTGCAGCAGCTTGGCAAATGGCTCCCAGTCATAGCCCCATTCATCGTTGTAGTGCAGCGCGCTCCGCAGTTCATCATCGCTGAGTTCCCCGCGCAGCCATTGGTCCAACACATACTGGTCGCGGCTAAAGATCATTTCCAGCGCCAGCACAACCGGCCTCTCTGACCGGGCAAGCTGGTTCAGCAGTGAAGCGGCAAAATCCTGGCATGCTGCCAGCGCGTGATAATCGCCCACCAGCACAATATCTGCCGTGAAATATTGTTGTTTAAATTCTTCGTCGGTCAGCGCGCAATGATAATCGCGGAAAGCCTCGCTGAAATCGCGGATATATTTAAGACGGCCATGCGGATCGGTGGCGCTGATTTCGCGTTTTACCTGCAATAGCGCAAGCTGCTGCGCCGCTGTACGGCGCCGCTCGCGAATTGAGAAACCGCTAGCCATAAAGAGACGCAGCTCATGTGACCAAAGCTTGACTTGATCGCAGGGGCCTCCCTATTCTCAGTAAGTCTGTTAGAAAAACTTGTAATCCAGACCTTACACCCTTAGATGCCGAATCCGTTACATTCGTCAGCCCATGTCCTCACGGTAGCCGCCACCGGAGCTAGCGGAGCCATTTTTACTCGCGCACTTTTGCAGGCAACCGAACGCGATGACCGCATTCACGCCGTCAACTTCATTGCCTCAGACAATGCTCTGCGCGTTTTTGCTGAAGAACTGGGCATTAAAGGGCGCGCAGATCTGGTTCAGCAGCTCACCGGCATAAAATCGCAGAAGATTCAGCAGCAGAATAATGACGATATTGGCGCCAACATCGCCAGCGGCTCCTATCCCACCAGCGCCATGATCGTGATTCCGTGCAGCATGGGAACTCTGGCCAGAATTGCTCATGGTCTGGCGGGCAACCTGATTGACCGTGCAGCCGATGTCTGCCTGAAAGAAAAGCGTCCGCTGGTGCTCTGCACGCGAGAAACGCCGCTCAATCGTGTACACGTCCGCAACATGGATTTGGCCATGGAAGCCGGAGCGACTATCTATCCACTGATTCCCACGTTTTACAACCAGCCCAAATCCTTTGACGAGATGGCCCACCAGTTCGCCTGCCGCGTCTTGCAGTTCGTTGGCCTTGAGCAGAAGGATGCTTATGTGTGGGGAAAAGAGAACTCACGAGACACGGATAAAACCAGGGATTGAGCCGCGAATAAACGCAATTTTTTGCGAATTAGAAATCAAGAATCACAAATCTTTGTATTCATACACAGACCTCTAATCTTTCTCCGTGTCTCGGTATCTCCGTGTGGTGAATCTTTCAAATGCTTCGAAGTACATCAATCCGAGCGCAGCGAGGGATCACTATTGTAAGCAGTTGTTTGCAGGACGACGAAAATTAATTAATCCCGCTGGAATTTTGCAGCAATAGGGATCTCCCACCCGCTGCGCGGGATTCGAGATTTCAGAAAAAGATTCATATTCATTCGTGCGAATTCGCGGCTAAAAATGCCTTCCCGATCACATCCAATGCAGGCTGCTCCAGTTTAAATTCCACCAGCTCACTCTCTTTCACCCAACGAGCGTCCGCCGCATCGCCGCCGGCCCGCAGCTCACCGCCCAGCACCGCGCATAAAAAATCGATCAGCACGTAATGGTATTGCGGAGCATTGTTCCTGCCGGGAATGATGCGGTCGAAAACTTCCAGCACCTCGCCGGCTTTCACCAGCAGTCCGGTTTCTTCCTGCGCTTCACGCTCTGCGGCGGCTCGCAACGTTTCGCCCAGTTCCACAACGCCGCCCGGCAGTGACCACTCGCCCAGCAGCGGCGGGCTGCCTCGCTTCACCAGCAGAACACGCCCTTCATCAATAATTACCGCACCCACTCCCACAATGGGCCGGTCAGGATATTCCCGTGAAGAAGATTGATACGGTGTGGGTTTTGAATTCATGGCAGAGAAAAAAACGATCGCGGCTGCACTTCAATAATCTTCCAATTGTGATTATTGCCTGCGGTAAAGCTGGCCACAGTAAAAGTGATGCGCTCAGTTCTTCGGGACATTGGCCCGCCATTCGTGGGTTCTGTTTCCATCTCGGCTTCCACTGAAAATGTGGCCTGCGCGCCATTAACGGTAAGTTCAGCCAGATTCATGTGGATGCGGATGGATTCTGTCTGCGCATAAAAAGAGGCCACCTGGTCTTTAAATAGCTCGCCATCTTTCATCTTCTGCAAATCAAAAAGCGCAAGAAATTGTTTTTGGCTGTGCCCTTCCAGCGCCTCGCTCATTTGCAGCAGCATTTGTGAAGCGGCTTTCTCATCAAACGCATTTTGCGGTGGAGCGCTGCCTGTCTGCGCAATGGAAAAAGCGCCGCACAACAGCAAAGCCAGAAGGCAGAGCTTATGCACGCTCGCCGCCTTCCGGACCATAGAACATCACCCAGACCAGCAGGTCTTCCGTAAAATTTTCAAAGCGATGCACCTCGCCCGCGGCGGCAAAAAGCGCGTCTCCGGGAGAAAAAGGCAGGCGCTGGCCTTCCACAACAAATGTGCCGCTCCCCGCTGCCACCACATAAAGTTCATCGCGCGTGTGCGGCTGCTGCAGGTCTGTTCCCTTGGGCGCATAGATTTCCACGGTCAGAGAGCCGTGGCGAAAAAGTTCCGCGTAGAGCTTGCCCTCTTTGGATGGGATGGCGCGCTGCGCGTCCGCTAGTTGGATGATCCGCGAAGAAGAAAATTCCATGGTCCTTAGTATCTCTTAAAAGCGGCATTGCCTGAAGTACGAGTTGAATATCTCCTGATTTAAGGGGAGAATTTCATGCCTGAATCAAATTCAGCCAGAAGCGCGCGCCGGTTTCGCATCAGAATGGAATATGGCTTTAGAGCAATACAATAAGAAACGCCGCTTCAATGAAACGCCTGAGCCGCAAGGCAAGCTGGAGCGCAGTAAAAACCATCGCTTTGTGGTGCAGAAGCACCGCGCCTCTCACTTGCATTATGACTTCCGTCTTGAGATGGATGGCGTTCTGAAATCATGGGCCGTGCCCAAAGGCCCATCGCTCAATCCCGGTGACAAGCGGCTGGCCATGCAGGTGGAAGACCATCCGGTTTCTTATTTTCATTTTGAAGGCAAAATCCCTGAAGGCAATTACGGCGCGGGCACGGTCATGGTATGGGACACAGGCACCTGGGAGCCGCTGGGCAATGAGCACGAGATGATGGAGAAAGGCGACCTGAAGTTCCTTCTCCACGGAGAAAAGCTGAACGGCGAATTTGTGCTGGCTAAAATGCGCTCACGGCGTCCCGGATCAAAAGGCACGGAATGGCTTCTCATCAAAAAGAAAGATGAAGCCACGGAACCGGATTTTGACATTGATAAGCTGGATTACTCAGTCTTGACCCAGCGCAGCCTGAAAGAGATTGCCGGCGATGAAAGCTCTGACGA
>DASRCD010000175.1:0-5743 GCA_035653315.1 Candidatus Angelobacter sp. | reverse complement strand
AAGCAGACGCTCATCGCTGATTGAATTAAGCTCTATGTTTACTGCACGAAGCAGACAAATCCATCCGATAGTTGCTTTTCACGGATGATTTACGTAAACGATTCCATTTTGTAATTCATTAGTTCGCCAATGCGGTTAATCGTAATGTCGGCCGGAGGATAATCGGCCACAATCCTGGGATCAAGAGCGTAATGGCCTTGCCTGGGAAAAACCGTCGTCACCTTGCCTCCCCAGATTTTTTTCACCTCAGTCAGGATGCGGATTTTGTCGTCGATTAGGACGTAATGATCGGCAGGGAATCGCTGCTCCACATCCTGCAACTCCTTTTCTTTGTGAATATAAATCAGCACGCCATCCACTGAGTCGGCTATGCCGGAGCGCTCAACTTTCAGGGGTTGAAACACAACATCACCATCAGACAAGATCACGGCCTTGCCCCACTGCTGGACGTGCGTAATTGCATCCAGCGAGTCAGGATAAAGCCTGGTGGCAAATGGATAGTTGATGAAGAAATGTGAGACCGTCAGCAAGCCCGGATCATGCGGATTCTCAATCCGGTAGTGTTGCAGCGCGCCCAGATAATCCGCATAGCCAAGTTCGCTGCGCAACTGTTCAAAAATTTCCCAATAACGCTGCGTGCGTTCCGGCCCAACTGTCTGTTCAAGATGGCGCTTCAGGTCTGCTGTGACACGGTCATTGTCCAGCAGCGTATTGTCCACATCAAAAAGAAAAACCGTTCCGGGCATGCATCTACATTAACAGGTTGGCAGGCTGGCCGTGTCAAAAGAAGCGAAGTGCAGGGAGTTGCGAGGAGGTCACCGCAATAGTTGTCCATCAAAGGTGTTGGTTACCTGCGCATCCTTTTGGATCAGCGGAGGTTCTGTATCCACGAATATACCCATAATAGCGTCCTGGCTGACTTTCAATGGCACATTGATCCTGAGCATTTTCCCGGTCTCAAGTTTGATTTTCCGTGTTGTGGTTAAAAATCCCTGCGCCCAGACTCGCAGAATGTAGTCGCCTTCGCCGAGTAATTGCAACTGCGCAATGCCGTCATTTCCGGTCAAACCATTAGCTTGTGGGGCCCCGCTCTTCCGGCCTTTTCTCAGCTCAATTCGCGCGTTGACTATGACAGCGCCCTGTTGGTCCGTCGCAGTGACCATTAGTCCTGAATGGTTTTTATCTTCCATATTTATTAGCTGGCGCTGCTGCAAGGTTTTTGCAGTGGCTATGCCTGTGCTTAGAATCACCGAGAGCACTGCGCCGGCTATCCGTAGCGTCCGCCGTTTTAATGCCTGCAAGCTCCACGGACAATCATTTGTAAGAACCGTTCCGTCAGATCGCCGGTAAAGCCGTAAACAGAGCCTCTGTCCCTGGCGCTCTGAAATCAGTTGTACTGCTTCTTGCTCCGTCATCATGGAGAGGTTATAGACATTTAAATTGCATTCAGAGCAATGCCGCACGCGATCATCGCCAACCATGGTGTTCCAGTCCGCAGGGCAAGGTGAGGCAATGCGAATGTTGCTTAAAAGTGCGCCTGTTTGCTCAGGATGCTTACGATGAAGAGCTGGAAAATTACGCATGTTTCCCTCCGCTGCCAAAGAACGCGGAGCAAAGAGGGAACTTGCAGTGAAATCTATAGGAAGCTTATTTGGTTTTCCTGGCCACATTCTGCGCCGGTTTCCGCTTGAGCTTGTTGTAGTCCACCATATATACGCGCAGCCCAAACTGCGGCGTGGTCTTGGTGTAACCGGCCACAAGCTGCTCTGTGTAATGGTCCAGATAAAAATCAAATGGGTCTTTGGGATCGGGATCAATCAAGATCATGTCCGCTGAATTCATGATCAGTTTGCCGAACTCCAGCCGGTTGCCGTGATAAGCCATATAATTCTGCGCCTGCACCTTGGCCCATGGATACTTTTGCGGATCGCCAAAAATCTGTACCAGGTTATTGCCTTCAATGCGGATCGCCGTGAGATGTCCGGTGATGCGCGGCGGCGGCAGAATTTCACTGGGATCAAGAAGCAGGTCGTCTTTTTCCGCCTCCACCCCTTTAACCTTGCCGTTTTTAATCAGGCCGCCAATATCCAATCCGAACAGATCCATAAGCCCTTTAACGGGCAGGTGCAGGGCCTTGATTTTATCGGCATGGAGCCGGATCTTTCCTTCCGGCGTGGCGCTGAGAACGCCGATCGTTTCAAAACCGATGTCGCCTTTCTTGTGCAGCTTGCCTTTTACATGCAACTGGCCTTTTTCTATGTAGATGGAAATATCTTTCAGCGGCGCGTCTTTCCCGGCGAAAACATTGGAGTTCAAAACATTGGCCAGTGACTGTGGATCCATGGCGATTTCAGCCGCGGCAATCTGAAGGGTAAAAGATTTTCTGTCATCGAATACCGGAGTCTGGCCCGGAGTGGTTGGAACAATGGCTCCGCCAACATTGATCAAATGGACGGCAACGTTGTCAGTGAAGTGATACATCACGTTGTGCATCTGAACCTGTACCGCGCCATTTTGCGCTGGTTGCGAAGTCTTTTCCTGGGCGAAAGCAGTGGAAACCAGCGCTGCACAGAGAAGTACGGGGATCGCGAAAAATACGGTTGCAAAGCTGCTGCGCCGGAACTTTGGAGCTTTTTTCATCCTGCATTAGGAACCAGAAAAGCTGAAAGAGGTTGGAAAGCGGCATGTAAAAACCAGTCCTTAAAATCAGGCCACCGGATTTTGTCATGTGCAGTGTAAAATTTGTGGTGATTCCTTAGTGAGGGCCTCAATGACACCTTCTGCAACCGCCGTTGATCTCAAACCTTGCCCGCTGTATATCAATGGAAAACGCGTCATCTCCACCGGTCCCAAGGACATTCAATACAATCCCGCCACGGGCGAAGCTGTTGCGGAAGTCCCGCGCTGCACGCCTGAAGAAATTTCAGCCGCTATTGAAGCGGCGCAAAATGCTTTTCCTGCTTGGAGCAGGACGCCCGTTGTACAGCGCTGCAAGGTGTTATTTAAGTTTCGCGAACTGCTTGAGGCCAACTCAGAAGAACTGGTAAACCTGATTATTGAGGAGAACGGCAAGACCCGCGAAGAAGCGCAAGGATCGTATGATCGCGGTCTTGAATGCATTGAATTTGCCTGCGGCGCTCCAACATTAATGATGGGCGATACGGTGGACCGTGTCGGCACCTCCGTGGATAGCTGGTCCACGCGCTACCCGATTGGCGTTTGCGTGGGCATTACGCCATTTAATTTCCCTATTATGGTGCCGCTGTGGATGTTCCCTATCGCTATTGCCTGCGGGAACACGTTCATCCTCAAGCCTTCTGACAAGGTCCCGCGCACTGCCGCCCGCATGGTGGAACTGGCGCATGAGGCCGGCATGCCTCCCGGCGTGTTGAACCTGGTGCATGGGGCCAAGAGCACAGTGGACCAGTTACTGACTGATCCGCGGGTGCGCGCCGTTTCATTCGTGGGTTCCAGTCCGGTGGCGAAGTACATTTACCAAACTGCGGCTAATAACGGAAAGCGCGTTCAAGCCCTGGGCGGGGCAAAAAATCACTCCGTGGTTCTGCCGGATGCCGATATGAAATCGACTGTCTCGGCAATCATGGGCTCTGGTTTTGGTTGCGCCGGCGAACGCTGCCTGGCCACCAGCGTGGTGGTTGCCGTGGGTGAGATTGGCGATCCGTTGGTGAAAGAGCTGGTAAATGCCGCAAACAATTTAACCGTTGGGAACGGGTGCGATAGTAAAACCGGCATGGGGCCTGTGATTACCGATGAAGCCAAAAAGCGCATTTTAAGCTACATCGAACTGGGTGAAAAAGAAGGCGCGGTGCTGGCGCGCGATGGCCGCAAAGATCCTGTGGCCAGCGGCAAAGGCTTTTTTGTTGGGCCAACTATTATTGACAAGGTAAATCCTGAGTCGCGCGTGGCAAAGGAAGAAATTTTTGGTCCCGTGCTCTCCGTGGTCCGCGCGAAAGATATCCAGGAAGCCATTGATATTGTCAGCCGTTCAGAGTTTGGCAACGCTGCTTCTGTGTTTACCCGTTCCGGCGGCGCGGCGCGTCACTTCACCCAGAACGTGACTGCCGGCATGGTCGGCATCAATGTTGGCGTGCCTGCGCCCGTAGCCTTCTTCCCATTCACCGGATGGAAAAGTTCTTTCTTCGGCGACTTGCATGCTCTGGGCAAAGATGGAGTTCACTTCTATACGGAAACCAAGGTTGTGACATGCCGGTGGCCGGATTAGCTGAAATTCATTTTCACGGATTGGGTTGATGCCGATTCATATCCTGCATTCAGGATATGAATCATTGAACATTCTTCCATTGCACCTTCTCGAATTATGCCGCCTCGCGTAACATAACCGTTCCTGCGAGATGCATTCAGCATAGGAGCGAGAGCATGGCATTTCTTGAAAATCAGGGTGCGCGAATCTACTGGGATGAGCAGGGAAGCGGCGACCCTGTTTTGCTCATCATGGGGCTTGGCTATCCTTCTTACTTATGGCATCGTACCCGTCCGCTTTTGGCAGAGCGATACCGCACCATTGCGCTCGATAATCGTGGCAGCGGGCAGAGTGATGTTCCGCCCGGTCCATACCCAATCCCCTTGATGGCCTCCGATGCGGCGGCAGCGTTAAATGCGGCAGGCGTGGAACGGGCGCATGTCTTTGGCTTGTCCATGGGCGGCATGATTGCGCAGGAATTTGCGCTGCAATATCCCCGGCGCGTGCGATCGCTTATTCTCGGTTGTACCTCCTCCGGCGGCCCAAATGCTGTTCGGGCCGAAAAACAGGTAACAGACATTTTGACCGCTCGCGGCGTGCCGCCGGAAGAAGCCGCCAAGGCCATGCGTCCGTTTATATATGACGCAGGAACGCCCCTGGCGAGGATAGAAGAGGATATGGAGATTCGCCGCCAGTGGTTTCCGCGCCCAGAAGGTTTTATTGCGCAGTTGATGGGGATTTTTGCCTGGGAATCGTATAGCCGTTTGGAGCAGATCACAGCGCCCACACTGGTGATTCATGGCTTGTCAGATCAATTAATACCGCCCGGCAATGGAGAACTGATTGCCGCAAAGATTCCCGGCGCAAAGCTAGTATTGCTGCCACATGCCAGTCACATCTTCATCACAGATCAGCAGGAAGCCTCGCACAAGGCAATTATGGATTTCCTGAAAGAGCAGGCAAGCTCATAACTGACGCGCGCAATGTCAAATAGGATAGTGCTAGTATATGTGCACTGCTGGAGGAATCCAGCAAAGCGGTAAAGCCGGAAGGCTTTGGAGGAATCCATCTAATGGAATCACTTTCGTCTCTTTCTTTCCTTGCTGAAAAGCTCAATCAAACAACGGATATTTATATGCAATCATTGACCGCGGTCGAAAATTGGCTGCGGGAAATGAACCTTGGCGTCGAAACGTGGCTTGAAGTCAGCGAGAGTGCAAAATCAGGCAGCCCAGACCACGAAACATTCCAGCGTAAGCTACTCGGTTATGCCAAATTGGCAGATGGATGGTCACTCGCTGTAAAAACAGTGCGAGTGGAACGGGGATGCTGGAAGAATGATCCTGCTTCACCATGGGAAAACATTTATGAACAGGATGCGCCCAAGCCATTGCTGAAAGCCTCACGCGATTTACGTATTGAAGCCGCCGAGTATGTCCCCAGGCTTCTGGAAAATTTAGAGGTGCGTGTAAGGGAATTAATAAAATCTGTTGTGGAAGCAGATGCTCAACTACGCAGGTT
>DASRCD010000174.1:0-3127 GCA_035653315.1 Candidatus Angelobacter sp. | reverse complement strand
ATCGTAACTTCGGCCGGGCCCAATATACGATGCCCGCGTGACTGCCTGCCTGCCTTGATTCCGGCAAACTCCAGCGGCACCACTTCACCATCCAGCATGGCCACAATCCAGCGCACCGGACGCACAAACCGCTCCAGCTTGCCCGCACGCCAGTACATATTTTTAGGCCAGTAGATAGAAGCAATTTCTTTGGGCAGCAGTTCGGCGAGCACCTGAGCGGCAGGCTTGCCTTTATTCGTGACCTTGGCGGTGAGGTATTCACCTTTCGGCGTGGTTACGGTCTTCAGCTGCGCAACGTCCACTCCGGCTTTCTTGGCGAAGGCATGCGCGGCAGGCGTAGGCTGTCCATCTTTGTAAGCGACCTTCGCAGCCGGTCCGGTCAACTGCTCTTCCACATCCGGTTGAGTCACCGGAATGCCGCTCACAATCAGCGCCAACCGGCGCGGCGTCTCCGCGCGCTTTACCTCTTTATAAGGCAGTGAATTCTTAACCAGCAGATATTCCATGCGCTTCTGCAATTCAGCGCTGGCATCTTGAACCATGCGTGAGGGGATCTCGTCAGTACCTACCTCCAGAAGAAAGGCAGGCATCAGGCCGCTCCTCCCTTCTGTTTTGCTGGTTCATTCTTTGTGGGTTCTGCCGCTGCGTTCTGCTGCGCCACATACGCTTTGGCCAATCCCACTGCAAGCTGGCGCACGCGGGCAATCACGCCTACGCGCTCCGTAACAGAAATGGCTCCCCGCGCATCCAGAATATTGAACAGATGGGAGCACTTCAGACAAAGCTCATAAGCCGCCAGCAACGGGAACCGTTCTTTCTCCGCGACGCTCGCATTTTTGTCCGCAGCCAGCGCGTTGAATTGAGTGATCAGCGCCTGGCTCTCGCTCTCATACATCTCCAGATGTTTCCAAGCCTTCTCGACATCGGCTTTCTCAAAGTTATAGACCGAAAGCTGGAGCTCATCCTGAAAGCGCACATCGCGATACTTCATCGTCTCGCCCGTCAGCGGATCTTTGGCCCACACAATGTCATAAATGCTGTCCACGTCCTGTAGAAAAGCGGCAATGCGCTCCAGGCCATACGTCAACTCGGCGCACATGGGGTCAAGATCAATGCCGCCGCACTGCTGAAAATAAGTAAACTGCGTAATCTCCAACCCATCGACCATTACCTGCCAGCCCACGCCCCACGCGCCCAGCGTCGGAGACTCCCAGTTGTCTTCCTCAAATTTAATGTCATGCTTCCGCAGGTCGATGCCCAGCGCCTCCAACGATCGCAGATAAAGCTCCTGCACGTCATCCGGCGGAGGCTTCAAAATCACCTGCATCTGCATGTGCTTATAAAGACGTTTCGGATTGTCGCCATAACGGCCGTCCGCCGGTCTGCGCGAAGGCTGCACATACGCGACCTTGTACGGCCTGGGTCCCAGCGCACGTAGAAATGTCTCCGGCGACATGGTTCCCGCACCTACCTCAATGTCATACGGCTGTTGCAGCACGCATCCGCGCTCTGCCCAGAAGTTTTGCAGGCGAAGGATAATTTCCTGATATGTGGGAGCGGCGATTGTCTTATTCGACATGGACATGCGAAGTAATTAATTTATCAGAAAAGCAACTAGCAAATAGCAATTAGCAAATAGCAATTGGCCGTTAGCTCTGATCTTTTCTACAGCCTTCCACGTAGCAAATGATCGTAAGCATAGAGATCCCTCGCTCTGTTTGGGATAGAAAGAAGGGTCCCTCACCTTCGCAAGCTCAGGATTCGGGATTCCACAATCTACAGCCTCTCCAGCATTGCCGCTGTCACCAACTTCCGCTCAATATGCCGTTCAATTCTCTGTGCCAGGAAGCGCCGCAGGTCGGCCCCGCGGCTCCGCTGCCATGCATCGCCCTTTAACTTATTCAGCGGCGAACGAAACATCTCTGCTGCTGCGGTGCGGGACTCAGCAGAAATTTCAATGCTGGCCAGGCGCTTATCGTCGGCACAGAGCAGCCCATCCGCCAGAGGATGAAAATAGGCCCGGCTCCCATTCAGCACCGTGCCGCACATCACGCAGGCATTCAGGTCAGGCAGCAAGCCGGTAAGGCGCACAATCCAGAGATCAAAATACGTGAGCGGCATCCACACATCAGCCGCTTTGAGTTGATGGACCACAGCCAGGGTAAGACGAAAAATATCGTCACTGGGCTCGCGGTCCGGCAAAAGCTGATCAAGCACTTCCGCCACATAGCTGAGCGCAACCAGGCGGGGATAGGTAATTTCCGTGGCCAGCGGGGAGGAAATAATGTCGCATGAATCCAGCCGGACCAGCTCCTGCTTTTCCTTCTCCGCCCAGTGTGCGGTCACGTGGGTAAGCGGTTCCAGCGCACCGCCAAACCGCCGCTTGGATCTCTTGGCAGCCTTGGCCACCCCGCGCAGTTTGCCTTCCGCACGGGAAAAAAATGTCACCAGCAGGTCCGCTTCATGGAAGGGATAGGTGCGCAGAATCAGGGCTTCAGACTGCTTGGACATCTCTCAATAAGCATACATCGCAAAAATGAAAACGCGCAGCCCGCAATGAGCTGCGCGTCACTTCAGAAATATCTTTGATCTTAGCGGTTGTAGTGCTTGGCGTTCTTCTCGGCAAACTCTTTCCATTTTTCCGGCAGATCGTCCTGGGCAAAGATTGCCGAAACCGGACAGACAGGCACGCAGGCGCCGCAATCAATACATTCCACAGGATCAATAAAGAGCATGTCCGTGCCTTCAAACTGCGGTTCGTCTTTTTTAGGATGGATGCAATCCACCGGGCATGCGTCCACGCACGCTGCGTCTTTTGTCCCGATGCAAGGCTCTGCAATCACATATGCCATAACAGTTCAGTTCTCCAGTGTCTCAGTAAGCGGTTTTAGGCAACCACAAATTTTAACAGCTATTGTATGCTGCGCCAAATGTCTGGATGGAAATTTTGCACGAGCCATATTGCGCTTCCCTCTTTTCCACGAATCCCTGCGGCAATTCTTTACATCTGGTAAAAAGTAAGCCCAAGGCCCCACGCGCCCTGAATTAGCGATACTCTATTAACTAGGTGGATTTTGACAATGGTTGTTCCTGCAACTGTGCCTGATGTCGCCGACCAGACCAAGGA
>DASRCD010000173.1:0-2145 GCA_035653315.1 Candidatus Angelobacter sp. | reverse complement strand
AAGCCCGCGAAGGTTCCCTTCCATCAACCTGAGGTAGCGTAATTTCTCACCAAGTTTCATATTGCAATCCGCCATAAACATATTTCAATTTGTAATACACGTCAAGCAGAAAAGAACCTTAGAATGCTGGACATAATAAGTGGCTTGATATCAGCAACTTATCTTACGGCTCGGATTTGCTGCAAGGTAGGACCAATTCAGACTTGTTTGTGAACGCAAAAAACCCTCCGGAATTACCGGAGGGTTGAGCGAGCTAAAGTATTAAACTTATGCGCGCTTCTTTGCGTTGTGCTTCTTGTTGTAGATCTGTTTCGAAAGTTTGTTCTGCTGGTGATTGATCTTTGCTTTTTCGGCCGTTGTGAGTTTGCCACCGTTGGCTGCGCGGTCGCGACGCTCTTCCTTGTTGATTTTGGCTTCTTTCTTTTCCAGGTTGGCGGTTTCGCGCGGCGTCAGAGAGCCGCTCTTCACGCCCTGCGCAATGCGCTTCTGCTGGTTATCTTTGCGCTCCTGAATCGTCTTGCCCGTTACCGGCGTGGCCGGCGCTGCTGTCTGTGCGAATGCCGCTGCCGCTGAAAATGATAATACTGTCAAAATGCCTGCATAAATCCGCTTCATAAATTTCTCCCTCCAGAGTTTTGAAGTTGGTTTCTCCAACTCGTCACAGGCTTAAACACATGCACAAAAGAATGTTGCGAAATCAAAACGCAAAAGCGCATGTTCTGGATAGAAATAATTTTGCTGCGGATACGCAACTTTTATTTTCCGCCCGAGTTGCCGGACATGAAAGTGCGCTGAAGGACGATATAGTTTTTAACTGCTTCTTTCGACAATGAAGTCGGGTATTGAGAGCAGCGCCCGTTTAATCTCCGAATCCGGAAATGTGCAGATGGCTTTACGCGCAGTCGCAGCATGGCCCGCCGCGGCATCATAGGCGTATGGGATTGATCCATAGCGATTCAGCATTTCCAGAACCTGTTCATGCTTTACGCTTACAAACGCGCGCTCTTCCAGAACAGTTTCCACCAGTTTGCGCTCTTCCGGGGTGCAGTGCTGCAAGGCATGAATCACCGCCATGGTGACCTTGCCTTCACGAAGATCACTGGCTACTGGCTTGCCAAGAACTTCTTCTGAAGCGGTAAGGTCAAGCACATCATCCACAATCTGAAAAGCCAGGCCCAGATTGCGCCCGTATTCGCCCAGGCGGGATTCCTGTTCGTGAGAACCATTGCCGATGATGGCTCCCATACGTGTGGAGGCGGAAAACAAACACGCAGTCTTGCGAAAGATCAGGTCAAAGTGCTCTTCCAGAGAGATGATCTTCCCCAGTTTTTCCATCTGGAGAAGTTCGCCTTCCACCATCTGCTGGGTTAGGTCAATCAGTACGTCCAGCACGCGGAAATTGCGCTCCTGCACGGCAATCTTAAAGGCCTGCATATAAAGCCAGTCGCCGGCCAGGACGCACTTGGAATTTCCCCATTGCGTATTGGCAGCGGGACGCCCACGCCGGGTTTTGGCTTCATCAATAATGTCGTCATGAACAAGCGTTGCGGTATGGATAATTTCCACCACAGCGCCCAGTCGGACAGCGCTTTTTTCGTCATGTGGAAACAGTTTGGCCGCAAGCAGCAGCAGTACGGGGCGAATCCGCTTTCCGCCGCCGGCGCGCAGGTGCTCGCCTATATCGGTAATGGCGCGGACGGTAGAAACAGTATCGCGACCAAACTCGCGCTCAATCGCGGCAAGGTCTTCGCGCAGCAGCTCAAAAACTTCTTTGGCGGTAGTTGTGGCCGGTGAACTCAAAATGTCCCTAACGATGGTGTTTCACCCATCGTATTACGAATTTGCAATTACGACCAATTAAATTGCCTGATGCGTATCTTTAACTGCTCTTCATACAAGCTGTTCAATTTCGATAGTTCGTGAACTGCATGTCAATCCCGAAATCGTGGCTGCGCAGTAATGCGATCACTTCCTGCAATGCATCACGGTCTTTGCCGCTTACGCGCACCGTATCCCCCTGAATGGAAGCCTGGACCTTCTTTTTAGAATCCTTGATAATTTTTACAATCTCTTTTGCTTTCTCAATCGGGATTCCCTGCTGCATGGTCACTTTCTGGCGCACGGTTGATCCGGCTGCCGGTTCCA
>DASRCD010000172.1:0-9240 GCA_035653315.1 Candidatus Angelobacter sp. | reverse complement strand
AATTCCTTTCCGGCAATTCATGGGACACAACGTGGAACCGAATGTGGAACCTGGTAAGGCAGAGATTGAGGCCGCACAACACGCCGGCTGTGGCCGAAGTGGAAGATGATCTGGCGCAGGCTAATTCCAATTAAAAATCCCGGGGGCACCGATGTTTGATTATCTGGTTGTAGGAGCAGGATTTGCAGGATGCGTAATTTCAGAACGGCTGGCACGCGTTCTGAATCGCCGCGTGCTGTTGATTGATAAACGTCCACACATTGGCGGCAACGCTTATGATCATTACAACGACCATGGAATTCTCGTCCATAAATATGGACCGCATATTTTTCATACGAATTCACGCCCGGTCTTTGAATACCTTTCGCAATTTACAGAGTGGCGACAGTATGAGCACAGGGTGGTGGCCAGCGTAGATGGACAGCTGGTTCCGATTCCTATCAATCTGGACACCATTAACCGGCTCTACGGGCTAAACCTGAACTCTCAGCAAGTGGAAGAGTTCTTCCGCTCTGTAGCGGAACCGGTGGAGCAGGTCAGAACGTCAGAAGATGTTGTGATAAGCCGGGTGGGACGTGAGCTCTACCAGAAATTTTTCCGCAACTATACACGCAAGCAGTGGGGCCTTGATCCTTCAGAGCTGGATGCCAGCGTGACATCGCGGGTGCCTGTACGAACCAATCGCGACGACCGCTATTTCGGCGATACGTACCAGGCAATGCCGCTGCACGGCTATACGCGCATGTTTGAGAACATGCTGGACCATCCGAACATCAAGATCATGCTGAACACTGATTTTCAGGAGATTCAAGGCGAGCTGCCCGTAAAAGAAATAATTTATACCGGGCCAGTGGATGAGTTTTTTGATTATCGCTTTGGCAAGCTGCCCTACCGTTCCCTGCTCTTCAAGCATGAAACGCATAACCGTGAAACTTACCAACCCGCGCCCGTGGTGAACTATCCTAATGAACATCCTTATACACGGGTGACGGAATTTAAGTACCTGACGGGACAGGAGCATCCGAAAACCAGCATTGTTTATGAATTTCCCATGGATGAAGGCGATCCTTATTATCCTGTGCCACGGCCGGAGAACAAGGAGATCCACAAGAAATACAAAGCGCTGGTTGACGCTACTCCCGGAGTGCATTTTGTGGGCAGACTGGCCACTTACCAGTACTACAACATGGACCAGGTCACCGCGCAGGCATTGACGCTGTTTGGAAAAATCAAGGCAGAATCTCCGGAAATTTCCACTGAAATCTACACCAAAAGAACTTTCTATCCCAGCTATACAAACGGAAAAGAAAAAGCCGCGCTGCAGATTACTGAAAGCACCAACGGCACAAAGGCCGCCTGATTCTAGGCGGCCAGTCCGCTTTCCATGTCCGTGTCTACGATAGGCGCGGACTTTCTCCACTGTAAGTCAGCATGGGCAAAGTAGCGGGTAAGCGCATCTTCCAGCGAAGGCATAAAGTTAGCGCGTTCACTACCTAAAACGCTGTAGCGGGGGCGGACGGCAGTGGATATCCATTGGCAATTCCTACTGTGGCTCAGACGTGCCGTGGTGATCCCTCCCATTCTTGCGGCGGTCATGGCCAGTTCTGACCATGTGATGGCACCTCTATTGGCCAAATGCCAGACTCCCTGCGCGCCATTAATTAGCAAATCTAGCGACGTGTGTACCAGGTCAGGAACATAAGTTGGCGAGATGACATAATCACTCACAGTGGTAACTTCGTGTCCACGGGCCAAGGCATTGAGAGTTGCGGTAATAAAGTTAGCTTCGTCCCACGGCCCGAAAAAAGCGCTGGTACGCACGATGAGAGCTGAAGGAGAGAGCATGAGCACAGCCCGCTCTGCTTCAGCTTTAGACCGTCCATACACGTTTAATGGCCTCACCGGATCGCTTTCCAGATAAGGCGAGGATTTGTTTCCATCAAATACCAGGTCAGAGGAGAAGCTAAGCAGCTTGATCCCGCGACTTTCACAGATCGCCGCCAGCACCGCCGGACCGTTCGTATTTTCACGCCAGCATTGTTCGCTTTCCAGTTCCGCATCGTCAACACGCGCGTAGCCGGCGGCATTCACAATCGCCCACGGATGCCAGCGATTCACTGCGGCATTCACGCTCTGCACATCGGCAATATCCATTTGCGCGCGCGATAACAGTTGATAATCCAAGCCGCGCTCATTACAGATCCGTGCAAAAGCATTGCCCAGCGTGCCGCGGCCGGCAATCAAAATAGGCGGGGCCTTTTTATCTCGGAGAGACGCGGAAGGGGCCTCTATTTTCTCAATTCGCGGCGAATAGCAAACACCATAGATGTGCCGTGAAGACTTTTGCCACCATCCCGGAGATTTGAGGAAAGGCTCATCCGGAATTCTGCCTTCGGCAAGCTCGCGAAGGACTTTGACCATAATGGTGGGTAAAGGCCGGTCTGCCCGAAGGTCGTAAACACCGGGCTCATAATTGCCCTCGCGCGTAACGAGGGTGTTCCAGTAAAACGATCCCAGAAGCGCCCACGCCGTTATCGCGCGCAGATCAATGCCTTCAGAAAGCAGCGCTGATGCGGATTCATATTGCTCAACAAACCACCGCGCCTGCTCTTCCCGCGTGCAGCCATTGTGAAGCTCGGTAATCGCCAGCGGAAGGCCGTAGCGCTGCCATGCTTCACGCAACAATCCGCCTGCGCCATCAATACCGTCTTTTAAAATGCGCGCTGCTTCAATATCCACGTAAGGCTCACGCCCATTTCCTCCGATGGCACAGCCGGTATATTCCTCCACGCGATGGTCAATAAAGCGCTCACTGCTCAGGTAATAGTTAAATCCCATGATGTCAGGAGGGCACCGATTCGAGCGGAACCATGCCAGGTCATCGTCAGTTACACCGAATTTATTCAGGTATTCTCTAAGTGGGTGGTCCTTGTCAACGCGCCCGCAGAGCAAATCCAGGGAAAGCCAGCGGCGCTCATTTTCAAACTCGGCCTGATACTCAAGCTGGGCCGTACTGTGCGTCTTGCCGAGGTCCTCCGTCTGGATCAGCCGGGCGCGAGGATTGATTTTCCTGATTTCCCGCATGGCCAGCACCGTGGCGCGGCACTGGTTGATCAAAGCACGGAAGAATGCGGCATCATTTTTCTCATGTGGATACCAATGACCATAAAGACAACTGAACCGGGCCGTGGTTAAAGGCTCATTGACCGGCGTGTATGCATCCACCCAGGGATACCGCTCCGCCACTTTCGCAGCATATTGAGCAAGAAGCTCCGGAAACTTTGGATCGAGCAGGTTTGTGTGCCTGGGACCGCTGCCATGGTGCAGCAATCCAACAATCGGCATAATGCCGAGTTCACGGATTTTATTTAAACGGCGGTCAGACCAACTCCAATCGCCTTCCTGCGCGGGATCTGGCGCGGTCCGCTCCCAGACCACTGGGTAACGAACGGCTTTCACACCAAGATCACGCAGCAACTCCAGATCGCTCTCGCGATGGGCATGTCCTGATAATTCAAGCTGATCAAGATAACGGTCACCCACACGGTTCACGGTACATTCAAAACCGGCCCATAATTCAGGGTGGTTTGCGGGTTGCAGATGAGTTTTCATGGGCGAATACATTTGTCAGCTCCGGGTATGGATGCATTGCCGCAATGTGTCCGCGGCGGATTCAGGCGTGATGTCTCTTTGTGGTCCCGCCAGCAACTCATATCCGACCATGAATTTTCTGATGGATGCTGACCGTAACAATGGCGGATAAAAGTGAGCATGCAGATGCCATTCATCGTGATTGCGGCCGTCGGTTGGGGCTTGATGAAAGCCCATGGAATAAGGAAATGAAGCTTGAAAAATGCGGTCAAAACCAGAAGTGGTCTTTTTAAGCATCTCCGCAAGAGAATCTCTTTCCGCATGAGAAAGCGCTGCCAGACTGGACCGATGCTCGCGGCTGACAAGCATGATTTCAAATGGCCAGACCGCCCAGAATGGGACCACGGCAACAAAATGATCGTTTACATCAACAATTCTTTCCTGCGCGCCTGTTTCCAGTTTCAGGTAATTGCATAGCAGGCAGATCTTGTGCGCTTCCAAATACGCACGCTGTCTTTCTAACTCTTTGGCGGGCTCGTTGGGTAGCACGGCATCCGCCCAAATCTGGCAGTGTGGATGAGGATTGCTGGCCCCCATCATTGCGCCGCGATTTTCAAAAATCTGCACGTGCGTGATCCAGTCCATGCTTCCGAGTTCCTGATACTGATCTGCCCAGGCGTCAACCACGTTGCGAATGGCGGGAACATCCATAGTGGCCAGCGTAAGATCATGCCGGGGAGAAAAGCACATCACGCGGCAGATTCCCGGCTCTGATTGGGCAACAATCAACCTGCAGGTATCCTGCTGGAATTGCTGCTCCGGGCCAAGCGGATACAGCGCGGAATAATCATTCACAAAAATAAACGTGCCGGTATATTGTGGGTTGCGATGCCCGCCGGCACGCTCATTTCCCGGACACAGGTAACAATCTGGATCGTATTCAACCAGATTTGTTGAAACAGGACTTTCCACCTGGCCCTGCCATGGACGCTGCGTGCGATGAGGCGAGACCAGTACCCATTCACCAGTGAGCGGGTTGAATCTTTTGTGAGGATGCAGCAGTTTCGTGCCGGTCATTGCACCTGCAACTCCCGGTTCTCTGCATATCCCTGAGGATGCGCCTTGAGCCATTGCCAAGCGCTTGCAATGATCTGCTCTAATTGCGGGTACTGTGGTTGCCAGTTTAATTCACGGCGGATTTTCTCAGAACTTGCCACCAATACAGCCGGATCACCCGGGCGGCGCGGCGCTTCAATCACTGGAATGGCGCAGCCGGTCACGGAGCGAGCCGCTTCAATCACCTGGCGCACGCTGAAACCACGGCCATTGCCAAGATTAAAGATCAAACTATCGCGCGACTGCAAAGCTTCCAGCGCCAGAACGTGCGCCGTAGCAAGGTCCTGTACGTGAATGTAATCCCGAACGCATGTGCCATCGTCAGTAGGATAGTCTGTGCCAAAAATGCTGATGGCCTTTCTTTGCCCGGCGGCTACCTGCAATACCAAAGGGATGAGGTGGGACTCAGGCTGGTGGGCCTCACCAAGCTGCGTAGTCGCTCCCGCAGCATTGAAATATCGCAGGCTGCAGTAGCGAAAGCCATGGATGCGATTGAGCCATGCAAGCATCTGCTCCACCAGCAGTTTTGATTCGCCATAAGCATTGGTTGGCCGCAGCGGTTCTTCTTCCGTGATGGGCACCCGTTCCGGGTTACCGTAAAGGGCGGCCGTTGAGGAAAAAACAAGCCGGTTGACTTTGTGCGCCAGCATGGACTCAAGCAGCGTAAGAGTGGTAGCTGAATTGTTCCGGAAATACCGTTCCGGAACCTGCATTGATTCTCCTGCTTCAATCAGGGCGGCGAAGTGCATAACGGCATCAAAGGACGACCGGGAGAAAACAGAATTCAGCTTTTCACGGTCACTCACGTCACCGTGGATGAACTCAGCTTCTGCGGGCACCGCATTTTTATAGCCATGACTCAAATTGTCATAGACAGAAACGCGGTGGCCTGCCTGCACAAGCGTTTCTACGACGACACTTCCAATGTATCCTGCACCACCGGTAACAAGTATTCTCAAAACCAACCTGCATTCATGTGCTTAAGGTATGATGTTCATCTCACGCGTGAAGCAAACGCCAAAATGCGTCACATAATCTGGGCAACTCCCGCAGCCGCAGTGGAGACGTAAATTTCCGGGCGGACGCCTATAACCCGGGAATATTCCTCGGCAATATTGCCCATAATCTGGGGAACGTTTTGCTGGTTTACCAGGTTGATGGTGCAACCGCCGAAGCCACCGCCGGTCATACGCGCGCCATACACTCCTGGCTGCTTAGAAGCAATATTCACCATGGCGTCCAGTTCAGGGCAGCTCACTTCATAGTCATCACGAAGGCTGGCGTGAGATTGCCGCATTAATTCCCCAAACAAGCGGAGCTCTCCTTTTTGCAAAGCTTCAGCCGCATCCCTGACCCGCTGAATCTCTGAAATCACATGGCGGCAACGCCGGTAAAGCAAGGGAGGAAGCTGGCGATTGTATTGCTCAAATTGCTGTGGCGTTACATCACGCAATGCCTGGGCCGAGGGAATAAAGCGCTTCAGGATAGCCAGTCCTTCATCACACTCTTCACGGCGAACGTTGTACTCACCTGAGGCAAGCTCATGGCGCACCATGGTGTTGCAGATGACCATGGCGCAGCTGCGTGGAATAGGCAACTTTGAAAATTCAAGTGAGCGGCAATCGATCATGAGACAGTGGTCCTGCTCGGCAAGGCAGGAGATGAACTGGTCCATGATGCCGCAGCGTGCGCCTACAAATTCATTTTCAGCGCGCTGGCAAAGTTGAGCCAGTTGAACTAAAGGAATGTTAGTTTCGGTGATTTGCAACAAGGCATAGCCGCTTGCAACTTCCAGAGCAGCGGACGAACTCAGACCGGCACCTATGGGCACATCACTGGAAATCAGCAGGTTCGCGCCGCGAAGAGGAAATCCGGCATTTTGCAAAGTGACGGCAATGCCCTGCACGTAATCTGTCCAGTGATTTCGCCGCGAAGAATGCTCATGGAGCGCGAACGCAAATTCTTCCTGAAATTCCCTGGAAACAACCACTATTTTGTCATCTTTGCGAGGAGCGGCAGCAACGGAGGTATTGAACTCAATGGCTGCGGGCATCACAAACCCATCGTTATAGTCAGTGTGCTCGCCAATAAGGTTGACACGGCCCGGCGCGCGAAAGAGCCGTGGCCCAGTCCCAAATCGTTGAGTAAATTCATTTATCAGAGAGCCAACAGGATTGGCCATTGTGGTCATAGCTGGGGCGCTCCAGCACGAAGTTCTATCTCCACATCCCACGTCTTAGTTTCATTCCCGGCAAGAACACTTGCCTGCCCGTACTCCACCGCTTTTTCAAGAGAATCAGGAGCGCCGGTGCAGGGTTCGAGCGCAATAGTGTAATGCCGGGAAGAAGAATTTCTGGGCCAGCCGCCCTGGTTGATCCACATACCGACGAATGGGACCTTTTTGGGATCAAAACGAAAGATCATGGAATGGCCTGTTGCGGGTGAGTACAAGGCGCACCAGCCTTGAGAGAGCCGAGGCGTGAAAAACTTTTCCGCAGTATCTGCATTCGGGGGCAGAAGCAGACTCAAATCCGCGGCAACATTGTTGCGGTCCACGGTCAAAGGCCAGGAAGTGCGGTCACCAAAGCCACCAAGCCTGCCTGTATGCGATTGATCAATGAAAACCTCCCCCACTTCAGGCGGAACCATGATGCGGTCACCGGGCCGGATGGCGAGCAGAGGATGAGAAGACCATAAGTAATCGACTGGATGAGCAGAATGGTTTTCCACTTTGTAGCTGATCAGCAGAGTGTTCTGCTTCAACAAAATTTTCTTATGCAACGTGAGAGGAAGCTGCTTACATTTGCAACTGAGTTCCGCGCTGGTTTCTGAAGCCTCACCTTCCCACGGAACAGACCAGACTTCCCCATGGTCAGGAAGGTCCGCCTGAAAGAACTTTCCGGGATAGCGGCACGCGCCCACGGTGGGCAGGCATTCATCAAAGCCGCTGTTATCAAAGTCCTTGAATTGGGCTCCGTAGCCGGGAACCTGGTACGGTTTGGAGGGATCAGGGGGCTGGAAGAGGAACTCACGATCATCCGGCAGATAGGCCAGAGAAGTGATCTTGCTGCCGACTTCAGGAAGCATCTGCACCCGCAGGTGCTGGTTACGCAAAGTGACCTGCTTCAGCTTAATCTCCGCATCTAATTTCATCTTTAAATCCCGAGATAAAGTTATGAACCCCTCCCTATACCGCAAGGATGTCTCATTGTGAGCAGGATTAAGAAATAAAGGTGTCAGGTGTAAGGTGATTTCATGCACCCGTTGCACTTAGCTTCCATCAAAATAAAGGTAGATATAAAAACATTATATGGAATCCGCACTCCCTCACACACACAGCGATGACGCGCCCCGGCTTGAGCTGATCACCGGCTGGAGCCTGCTCACCGATCCCACAGGCATTCTGAAAATCAATGATCTTGAAACAGCACAGGGCTGGCGCCGCGCGCGGGTCGGCGTGCCATGGAACGTGCTTTATGACGATCTGCGCGACTACATGGGATTGGCGTGGTATCGCACCCGCTTCCAGGTTCCGCAGTTCAGCGATGCGCGCCAGACAATCGTAAAATTCGGCGCAGTCGATTATTTCGCTGAGGTGTTTGTGAACGGGATTTCCATTGGCACCCATGAGGGTGGCTACACGCCATTCGCCATGGACATTACGCATGCGGTAAAGCCGGGGATCAACGACCTGGCGGTGCGGGTGATTGATCCGCCCATGGATGAGCAGCTGAACCAGGCGCTCTGCCCTGAGATGATGTACAACGAAATTCCTCACGGCAAGCAAAACTGGTATTTGCAGAACGGCGGCATCTGGCAGGGAGTCCGCGTTGAATTCTGCCCGGCGATCTACATTCAGCAAGTTCACGTAACCCCCAACGTAAGCGGCGATTTTGGCGTGGACGTGCAGTTTGCCGGACAAGGGCTGGCCGATTCAGCAATCTGCGAGCAAACGTCCATTCTATTCAGCGTTTATGACAGCAGCCACCGCCTGGTATTTGAAGACAGTATTCCGTCTGTGATTGCTTCCGAGCAGGCCTTCCGCGGCACAGTGAAAAATGTGCGCCTGTGGGGCCCGAACGAGCCGAACCTTTACACCCTGGAAGTTTCTTTGCAGGGTGCTTTGAGTTACCGCAAGCGCGTGCGTTTTGGGTTTCGCAAGTTTGAAGCGCGCGAAGGGAAACTGTTTCTCAACAACAAGCCTTTTTATCTGATCGGCGCGCTTGACCAGGATTTTTATCCGGAGACAATTCACACTCCGGCGTCAGAGGAATACGTGCGGGACATGATGCTGAAAGCGAAAGCCATGGGCCTGAACGTGCTTCGCTGCCATTTAAAGGTATGCCATCCGGTGTATCTCACCATTGCGGATGAACTTGGCATGCTGCTGTGGTGCGAGATGCCGTCATGGAGCGACTGCTGGTATCCTTCAGACCATTTTTCACTAAAGGCGGCGGGGCGGGGGCATCGCATGTTTGAGGAGATGCTGGCCCGCGACTGGAACCATCCCTGCATTGTGATTCAGACCGTGAT
>DASRCD010000171.1:0-5761 GCA_035653315.1 Candidatus Angelobacter sp. | reverse complement strand
GAAATCCTGGAGTTCGTGAAGCAGGAGGAGATTGACCCGGTTTACTTTGAATCGTCGTATTATCTTGCGCCGGAAGAAGCCGCCAAAAAGCCGTATGCCTTGCTGGTTCGCGCCATGCAAGAGACGGATTATGTCGGAATTGCCAAGCTGGCCATGCATAATCGCGAGTACACGGCATTTTTGCGCCCGTATGAGAAAGGCCTGATGCTGCATACCATGTACTATCAGGACGAAGTACGTGAAGCCCCGGATTTTGGCACAGAAGACGTGACGATCAAAGAGGGTGAAGTAAAAGTAGCGCACCAGCTGATTGAATCTCTTGCCGCCGAATGGGACCCCAGCAAGTATTACGATACCTTCGAACAAAATGTGAAGAAGCTGATTAAGGCCCGCGTGGAAGGCAAGAACGTGATCCCGATTGAAAAGGCAAAGCCAGCTGCCGCTCCTAAAGACCTTCTCGCCGCTCTTAAGCAGAGCCTGGCCCAGATGGAAGGCAAAAAGAAAGGGCCGCAACGCGTGGAAGCCGCTCAGGCTGAGTCAGAGGTGGAAATCCCTCGCACCAAGGCCGCAACTACCAGAAAGAAAGCCCCCAAGCGGGCAGCTTGATCAGTAATCAGCGCTTAGCTCCCATGTCCGCCCGGCTATCGCCCTCGCAGCGGGGCGGCCGTGCTGATTGCTGTACAATAAAATCCTCGCAATAATTGATACTTGGTGCGTTCCTCTGGATGAGCACCGGTGGAGTTTGAATGAGGGCACGTTTCAGGGCTTTGGGGCTATTTTTCAGCCTCGCCATTTTTATTGTTTTGGCAGTCGGCTGCAATGATACGTTGCGGCAATTTATTACCCCTGTTCCCGGTCCTACGGGAAATCCGGGTACATTGGCGCACGCCATTATCCTGTCCACTAACCCGGTCACTACATTACCCGGCAGCGATATGCATATTGATGTTTCTGGAGATACCAATGCCGGTGTGGTGCCAGTTGGCCCAAATCCTGTTTTTCTGGGGACAACTTCCAATCGGGCCTTTGTAATCAACAGCGGCGATGCCACCACGCCACCAACCGTTTCCGTTTATACCGCGCTGCTTCCAACCAGTTCCACAGTTTCAACGGTTACGTTGCCATCAGCAAGCAGTAATCCCATTGCTGGTTCCACCAGCAGCGCCAATAATATTTACATTGCCAACCATGACAGCAACACGGTGGACGTAATAGACGCCAATGTTCTTGCCGTTACCAATACGCTTCCTGTTGGCACCAATCCGGTAATGATCGCCGGTAATACGGCGAATAACAAAGTCTTCGTAATCAACCAGGGCAGCAATAATGTTACGGAGATTTCCGCCATTGATAACACAGTTATTAAGACCATCGCCGTGGGAGCTTCACCGGTCTGGGGCGTGATGAGTTCAGATGGGCTGTTTGTTTTTATCGTGAATCAGGGTGATGGCACCGTCAGCGTGATTGATGCATCACTCGATCTTGTGCTCCCATGCGCTCCCGGCCCTTCCTGTAATTCCACCACGGGAGCCATTAAAGTTGGGACCACGGCTACTCCTTCCCCGAATTTTGCTTTCTATGAGCCAAGGCTGAAACAGGTCTATATAAGCAACACAGGCGAAAATAGCATCAGCGTTATTAAAGGGAATGGATTTGATTTAGGCGTAACGCCACAGATTTTGCCGGCAAAGATTGCGGATATTCCCCTTACCGGTCCTCCTGTCTCCGTAACGGCGACAGCTGACGGCACAAGGGCCTATGCGGCGCTGGGAAATTGTCCTGCTGGAACCAACCATCTAAATATTAAGGCCAACCTGCCAAGTTGTACCGGCAATCTCGTGAGCGTGGTTGATACTACGGCTTTAAGTCAGATCAGCACAATTACTGTCGGAGCCGGCGTGGTATCCGTAAGCGCATCGAGTGACAGTTCTCGCGTTTATGCCATCAGCGCGAACGACATCACCACGATCAGAGACAATGTTCATGCGCCCAATTGCCAAGGAACGGGCTGTTTGCCGGGGCCCGTGCTTCCAGACCGCACTTTTGCAGCGCCATCTGTTTATGTGATTCCAACAGACACTAATGTTCCGCTGGTTACGCCTGTTGATCCATCCGTGGTGAGCCGGCCCTTGCCCACATTTCATACTCCGCAGCAGGACCCGAACTGCAACTCAGTGATTGATCCAAACTTTAATAACAAAGTCCCTATACCGTGCGCCGCGCAGGTACCCTTTATTGTGCGTACTTTCCCATAATAATTTTATGATTTATAGAAACAGGCGGCCTGGCAAGGCCGCCTTATTTTTAGCTGAAGAATTTTATCTGCAGGGATAAATGGACTAATTTGTTCTGCCATCCGCCTTCCGCCTGCGGTTATACCGCATCGCGATGTTCATAAAAATGTTTCCACTGTCAGTGTCAAAGCACATGACCAGCGCTTCCTGTTCTTCATTGCTCTTTTCGCCGAGTTCGTCCGAGTGGACCACAGGCGGCAGAATTTTGAAATGGAATCCCTGGTCGTTCAATGAGGTGATGGCACTGCCAATCACCATATTGGCCAGTTCGCACACGGTTTCGCGCGCAACTTCGTCGCTTTCCGGCATGGGCGAACCCGCCAGGTAGCTGGCTACCTTTGCCGCCGTGGGCGAGTCAATATCAAAAATGATGCGGCCTTCAATGTCGCCTTCAATGGTCACCAGGGACGCCACGCCTTTTCGCCGGTAAGCTTCCTCTTCCATGGTTACATCGCCTACGCGCGTAGGGGATTGCAACGTTTCCGCCAGAACGGCATCAGCAGCGTTGATGAATGGCTGGATCAGTTCGATCTTCATTGTTTAGTTTCCTTGCACGGCAGGCGTGGCCACAACCGCATCCTCGCCCATCACGTACTTGATTACTTCATAAAGGATCTCTGACTTTACCGGCTTTTGCACAAAGTGGCGGGCGCCTTTTTGCAGCGCAGCCACAATGTTTTCCTGGTAGCCAACAGAGGAAACCATCACAATGCGCGCCTCAGGATGCGCTCTTACAATACGCTCCGCGGCTTCAATACCTTCCATTTGCGGCATGGTGATGTCCATCAGCACCATGTCCGGCGTGGTGCGATCATATTCCGTAATGGCGGTGCAACCGTCAACGGCTTCACCTACAATTTCGCCGCCAAAAGATTCCACCATTTTCGCTACGTTCTTGCGCGCGAAGACGGAATCATCCACCACCAGGTAACGGATCGGCTTGCCGTCCTTGCGGATCAGAATGGGAAATGTGTCCATATACTTGTTCTCCTTGCAACTTCAGCTAAACTTTTTCCATTGTGTGCGCAATCCGGTCAGGACTGCATTGCATGACCAGTGTATTGGCCATTAAATCCAATGGGACAACGCGCATTGCATGTCCCCGCTCAATCGCGGCTTTCGGCATGCCGAAAACCGTGCATGAATCCTCGCTCTGGGCAATGGTGATACCGCCCGCATTCTTGATAAGTCCCAGGCCATTTGCGCCATCATCACCCATGCCGGTCATAATGACTCCCACGGCACGGCTGCCAAACTCGGTGGCCATGGAGCGAAACAGGACATCCACTGAGGGCCTGTGCCCGTTCACGCGTGGCTCATCAGAAAGCACAACCGTGTTTCCCAGCGGCATGGAGCGCACTTTAATGTGCCGGTCACCCGGACAGATCAACGCGCGGCCTGCAATCAGCAAGTCACCGGATTGCGCTTCTTTTACATCAATGGCACAGCTTTCATTCAGCCGGCGTGAAAACAGTTCAGTGAATCCTTCCGGCATGTGCTGCACTACTACAATGCTTCCCGGAAAATCCCCCGGCAGTTGGGCCAGAAAATATTGCAGCGCATTCGGGCCGCCGGTGGAGATACCAATGGCGATGACCTTTGTGGGCTCACGGCGCTGGCGCTGAGGCTTTTTGTTGGGTTTGATGTAATCAAATGAAATCTGCGCTGTTGTATTGCGCATCTTGCTCTTGGCGGCCACCTTGATCTTGCCGATCAGGTCCTGCGCAATCGCTTCCATGTGGGCCGATGCGGCGTCCCGCGGCTTGGCTACAAAATCCAGCGCGCCCAATGCCAGCGCTTTGAAAGTCGCAGTTGCGCCTTCCGTGGTCAATGCGCTTACCACGATTACCGGAATGCGAAACCGCCGCGTCATCTGGCGCAGAAGCTCCAGGCCATCCATGCGCGGCATTTCCAGGTCAAGCGTCACCACGTCCGGACGCAGGTCTTCAATTTTCTTCAGACCAAATGCGCCGTCCATGGCCGTTCCTATTACTTCAATTTCGCTGTCCCTGGCAAGGATCTGCGGAATCAGCTTCCGCATCAGCGCGGAATCATCCACAACCAGGACTCGAACTTTCTGACTCATACTGTGGCCCCTACCATTTGTATCTTTCCCAGCTTTGCAACAACACTTGAGAGGTTCAGGATCAGCACCACCGTTCCATCTCCCAGAATGGAAGCGCCGCTTACTAAATCCGTAGCTACCAGGTGATCGTCCATGGCCTTAATAACCAGCTCTTCTTCGCCAATTAACTGGTCCACCACCAGGCCAAATTTGCGCTCGTTCGTGGAAATCACCACCACAAACATTTTTTTTGCATCCACGGCTTCATGCGCCAGCTTGTGCAGATGCAGCAGCGTAAGCACTTCATTGCGCAACTGCATTACATTGTGGTTGTCCACGCGATGCAGCGCCGCAGGCGTAGTGCGCGTGATTTCCACCACGGCAGCCAGCGGAACGGCATATAAACGGTCGCCCACGCGGAACAGCAAGGCCTTGATGATGGCCAGCGTGAGCGGTACTTTCAGATAAAACGTGGTGCCTTTTCCTGCTGCCGTCTTAATGCTGATGGAGCCCTTTAGCTTTTCCAGCACGGTCTTTACCACGTCCATGCCCACGCCGCGCCCGGAAATAGATGTGATCTGATCTGCGGTGCTGAGTCCCGGATGGAAGATGAGATTGTTGATGTCAGCCTCGCTCAGTACAGCGGCATCCCCCGGCTTCAACACGCCACGTTCCACGGCTTTCGCAATCAGCTTGTCGCGGTCAATTCCACGGCCATCATCGCTTACTTCAATCACAATCTGGTTGCCCTGATGATAGGCATCCAGAGTCACTGTGCCGTGCGCGGGTTTTCCCTCATTAATACGTTCCGCAGGCGATTCAATGCCGTGGTCCACGCAATTGCGCACCAGATGCGCCAATGGCTCGGCCAGCATGTCCAGAATGCTTTTATCCAGATCGGTATCCTGGCCTGTGATCACCAGGTTTACTTCTTTGCCGCAGGACTTGGCCACGTCGCGGACAACGCGCGGGAAGCGGCGGAAGAGATGTTCCACCGGCACCATGCGGATTTTCATGACCGACTTTTGCAAATCGTTCATAATGCGCGCCTGGAATGCCATGGCATCAGAAAAGCGCATCCTGAGCGGATCTTTGGGATAACGCCGGTCAAATTCATTGATCGCCTGGTGCAGCATGCTTTTGGCGATGATAAGTTCGCCAACCAGGTTCAGGACTGAATCAATGCGCTCCGCATCCACCCGCAATAATGTT
Source organism: Candidatus Angelobacter sp. (assembly GCA_035653315.1). Classification (GTDB taxonomy): domain Bacteria; phylum Acidobacteriota; class Terriglobia; order Terriglobales; family Acidobacteriaceae; genus Angelobacter. The sequence goes on along the minus strand of DASRCD010000171.1, from coordinate 190 downwards.
TCCGGCAGATTGCTGAAACTGGTTGCAACAGGCTCAGGGAGCGTGACATTTGATTGCGCCGCAGCGGAGCTTTCCGGCTGCGAGTCCTGCTGTGCCGCGGGCTTTGAAGTCTCTTCCGCGCTTACGCGCAGGTCAGTATCGTCATCCACCGGAGTGGTTACATGCTGCACAATGTCCAGCACGTCTTCCG
>DASRCD010000170.1:0-5981 GCA_035653315.1 Candidatus Angelobacter sp. | reverse complement strand
TTGAAGACATTGCCATCTTTCATCACGAACACTGCATTCTTAAGCGCATCGACATTGGCCAGCGGATCGCCCTGCACTGCAACGATATCGGCATAGGCGCCCGGGGCAATCACTCCAAGTTCGCCTTTCATATCCAGCAGGTCCGCTGCATTGGAAGTTGCCACTTTGATTGCGTCCATCGGTGACATGCCAAACTTCACCATGTAACCGAATTCAGCGGCGATGGGCTCTGTCCAGGGAATGCCGCCCATGTCCGTGCCGAAGGCAATTTTGAGTCCGGCTTTCATTGCTTTTTTGAAGGACACTTCATGCTCATTGGCGCGGGCGCGGTCACGTTTCCCATCTTCAGTGTTTTCCGGCGACCAGTCTGTGTAGTAAACCGCGAGCGTTGGCACATACCAGATGCCGTGCTCTTTCATGTAGCTGATGGCGCCGTCGTCGAGTGAAAGACCATGCTCAATCGAATCACAGCCGCCTTCCAGCGCCCGGTGCAGGCCGATGCCGCTGTAAGCGTGGCATGCAACTTTTTTCTGCTGGCCATGGGCTTCATCGACTACGGCTTTTAGCTCTTCCACGGTCAAGGTGGGCTGTGAAACCAGATGGCCCTGCTTGTCCACCCATGAGCGATGCGTCATATAGACCTTGATCCAGTCAGCGCCATTCTCAAGCTGCTGGCGGGTAATCTTGCGCAGTTCCACCGGACCATCGCCCAGTTGTGCGCCCTTCGGCACAACAATATCCGGGTTATAGCCTTCCAGCGGATAGCCGCCTGTCACCGAGATTGCTCGTGTCACCACATACATTCTTGGCCCGGGAATGAAACCATCATTGATGGCTTCTTTGATTCCCACGTCGCCATAGCCTGCGCCTTCGGTTTCAAGATCGCGAAGGGTGGTAAATCCCTGCTCAAGCGCGCGGCGCGCGGCAACAGCGGCCCTGGCCGCCCGGTATGAGGAAGGATGCTTCAGCAACTGCACGTCATAGCCGCCCTGGGCCGGGTCTTCACCTTGCAGGAAGATATGCGTATGTGTATCAATCATGCCGGGCAACACAGTCACGCCCGCAGGCAGATTGATTACCGCGGCTCCAGCCGGAGGATTGCCGCCTTCCGTAACACTTTCAATCTTGTTGCCCCTCACGACGATCAGAACATTGTGCCGGGGCTGGTTCGCTTGGCCATCAATGAGCGTGGCCGCGCGGATCACCGTAACTTTATCAGGCGCCGGAGCAGGTTTTTGCGCATTTTGCGCTATCGCTTGCGATGCCATTACCGTGGCAGCGAGCGCCACCATCCACAGACCAAACCTCAGGCTTGAAGCTTTTCTCATGTGCAACCCCTTGATGAATGAGCCTATTAGAATTACGCTCTCACGGTAAAATATGCAAATCACTGCCCGCCGCATGTACCCGGCAATCACCGGATATCCGGCAATATAGTTTCCAGATAGTAATTGCCAGTTAAAGTAGAAGTCCTATCCTGATTCACTTTGACAACTACAGCTCTTCCTAATCTTTTTAGCTATACCAGTAGTAGCTATATCTATAAATATTGACTATTCATCAAAAAAGAGTATTCCCCTTCATTTATGCATGCTAATATTGCGCAGCTCTCTTCCGAGTAGATCCTTTTGTAACCAGGCCAAGAACCTGCTTGGAATGACGCCAGGGCCCTAAGCTTCCTAAAAACCAACTGAGGTAGATAAATGAAGTGCTTTTGCGCTCCACGCCGATCTATGGCTCTTAGTCTGCTCCTTGCTGCTTTTCTGCTGTCTTTGCCCGCTGTTTTGCAGGCCCAATCTGTACAGGATGGGAATGCAATAAGCAATGGTACCGATCTTAAGTTCCATAAATTTCAACCAGCAGTACCACCGGAGAGGGCCGTGGCCGCGCCCATCACCCAGGCAGACTCCGTTGCACTCACGCAGCAGCAGATTTTGGCTTTGGAACAGGACAAGGCCTCGCGCACGCCAGCCCAACAGAAAATTGATTCCAATGTGCTTTACACCATACGGATGCTGGCAGGGAAGCCGGCCGCCACTGGCGTAGCGTCGTTGAATACCGGAATCGACGTGGATGACAACAACAATCTGATCGTTGATATCACAGCGAACGTAACCGACCGGTTAGTGAAGCAGTTGAATGATGCGGGCGCTCTCATTTGGTATTCCAATGCCCGTTTTCACAGCATTCGGGCCGTGGTTCCGGCAGCGCAGATTGAAAGCATTGCCGCCTCTCCTGATGTGACCTTCATTGTTCCCAAAGTGCAATCCATGACCTCCAGCACTCCGAGGCTGCACGCTGATCCTTTATTGCGCCCCAGCTTTAACCAGAGAGCTGCAAGAATCAAGAAGCTGTTGGCCGCGGCACTGCAAGCAAAAGCAGCAGGAGCTATAACCAACGGAACCGGACAGGGCAGTGTAACCACACAAGGCGATACCACGCATCGGGCATTCGATGCACGCGGAGCATTTGCGGTGAACGGAGCGGGCCTGAAGATCGGCGTGCTTTCCGATAGCGTCAACGCCACAGGCGCCCTTACATTGGCACAGGCTTCTGGCGATATGCCGCCGACCTGTCCCGCTGGCCCGCCATGCTTCACGCTGCTTCAAGACGCGGCAGGCGGCACGGATGAAGGCCTTGCCATGCTTGAGATCATTTTTGACATGGCGCCCGGAGCCAATCTCTTCTTTGCCACGGCCAATATAAGCGAAGCAAGCTTTGCCCAGAACATCCTGAATTTGCGCGCCGCCGGTTGCGACATCATTGTGGACGACGTGGGTTATTTGGATGAGCCGGTTTTCCAGGATGGAATTGTGACCCAGGCCGTAAATTCAGTCACGGCAAACGGCGCTCTTTATTTTTCCGCGGCGGGTAATGAAGGGAATGTGGATTCCAATACCGCCGGTTATTTTGAAGGCGATTTCAACGATGCCGGCTCACCGGCATTTACCTTCCCCGGCGGGACAAAAACCGGCACGATTCACAACTTTGGGACCGTAGCCACCCCAGTCAATGGAGACATTATTACTGCGGCCGGCTTTGGATACATCCTGAACTGGGCTGATCCGCAGGGCGCATCCACCAATGACTATGATCTGTTTCTAGTTTCCTCTACAGGAGTAATCAAGGCTTCATCCACGAATATTCAGAATGGAACGCAAAATCCTTTTGAATTTATAAACCCGCCTGCGCTTGCGGCTGGGGACCGGCTTGTTGTGTTTAAGACTGCAAGCTCCGCCCCTGTTTTCTTTGCCATCAATACATTTCGCGGCACATTGACCGTAGTTACTCCCGGACAGATCTTCGGACACTCGGCTGCTTCCGCCACTGGCTTCTATTCCGTGGCTGCCACTCCGGCGGCGGGAGCTATTGGTCCGGGAAGTCCCACTGGCCCTTTCCCTGATCCATTCAGCGCAGGAAACAGCGTTGAGCTTTTCACTTCTGACGGTCCACGGCGCATCTTCTTTAATGTCGATGGAACAGCCATTACTCCCGGCAACTTCACCTCTACCGGCGGTTTAGTGCGCGTCAAACCGGACATCACGGGCGCTGACGGTGTATCCACGACCTTGCCGCCAGGTTCAGGATTAAACCCGTTCTTCGGCACATCTGCTGCTGCTCCGGCCGCGGCGTCAGTTGCCGCGCTGGTTAAATCTGCCAATCCCGCGTTAACACAGGACCAGATTCGCACCGCCCTTACCAGCACCGCAATCGACATTATGGGCACAGGAAATGACCGCGATTCAGGAGCGGGCATTGTGATGGCATGGGAAGCCATCAACTCTCTGGGTATTGTTGGCACAGCCAATCCTGAACTGGGAACAGTGGTCGCGGTTGAGAATCCAGGAAACGGCAACGGCATTATTGAGGCTGGTGAGGGCGCCAAACTCACGATTCAATTGAGCAATAAATCCGGTGTTGTGGATGCAACCGCCATTTCCGCCACGCTTACATCTTCCACTCCGGGCGTTACAGTCACCCTGCCTGGCACCAGCACCTATCCTGATCTTGCGGCAGGCACTGGCGTAGCGAACAACGCAACTCCGTTCACCTTTACCCTGGCCAGCAACTCAGCCTGCGCTCTTTCAATTGACTTTACCCTGACCGTGAGCTACACCGGCGGACCACAAAGGGTGCTGACTTTCAGCGTGCCTACCGGACTGGTTACCTTGACAAACAATCTCGGCACGCCGGTGAACAGCATTCCGGGGGTAACTATTGCTACCGGCCAGCAGACCAACCGGTTAAACCGCAATGGCACTGCGAGCGCCTGTGGAACACAAAAGCTGTTTCCGGGGACAGTGATCACCACTGGAACCAGGACTTTTGATTCCTACAGCTTCACTGCATGCAAATCGGCATGCTTAACGCCAACCCTTTCTTCTGGTAATGGCGTAAATATGTTTGAAGTTGCATATGCGGGTACTTTTGACCCGGCCAATATTGCCACCAATTATGCAGGTGACCCCGGACTCAGCGGCAGTCTCCAGACCTTTGGCGTGACAACCACAGCAGCAACCAACTACACGATTGTGGTAAACGATGTGCCCGGAACAGCCACCGGCAGCAGCTACACTCTGCAATTCCCAGCTTGCTTCCTGAATTGCAACATTAATCAGGTGCCGATAGCGAAGGTGCAGAATGTGACTGTGGCTGCGGCAACTCCCGGTGGAAGCGCGAATGCCAGCATAGATGCCGGCTCATTCGACCCGGATGGCGATGCAATCACCATTACCCAAACACCGGCAGGGCCGTACCCTGTGGGGACCACTACGGTATTGCTGACCGTTACTGATACGAAAGGCGCAACCGCACAAGCCAGCGCGGTTGTGACTGTGACCAACCCAGCGGGTATTGCTCCCCCGTCGATTGCGAAGATATTCACGCCCGCCACCATCGCGCTGAATGCCACGACTTCACTAACGTTTACGATTACCAACCCGGCAAGCAATACGGTATCGCTGACCGGCGTGGCATTTACTGATACGCTGCCGACGGGCCTTACAGTTGCAAGCTCTACTTCTACCGTTTGCGGTGGAACACTGACAACAACTGCGCCAACCGGCATTGCACTTAGCGACGCCACCATCGCTGCCAATGGTCAATGCCAATTTAGTCTTACTGTCACCGGCGCGGCGGCGGGTGCTTACACCAACACCACAAGCGCGGTTACATCCACAAACGGCGGCACCGGCAACACTGCCACGGCGAACCTTACCGTAACAGCACCTGCACCAACAATCACCAATACCTTTGGTGCAGCCAGCATATTGGTCAATACCAGCACGTCACTAACCTTTAGCATTCAGAACCCGAACACTTCACTGGGACTCACCGGAGTTGCCTTTACTGATGCATTGCCGGCAGGCCTTGTGGTCTCCACGCCTAGCGGTCTTACCAGTTCATGCGGTGGAACCACGACAGCTGCGGCGGGTTCTGCTTCTATCGCTCTGGTTGGCGGTACTTTGGCTGCAAATGCTTCATGCACCATCAGCGTGAACGTGACCGGAGTTGCGGTGGGTGTTGATAGCAACACCACAAGCGCAATCTCGTCGAATGAAAGTGGCGCCGGGAATACAAGTAATACCGCCACTATCGCAATCCTCGGGCCTCCAGCTATTACAAAAGCGTTCGGGGCTGCCAGCATCAACCTGAATGCAACTACATCTTTGACCTTTACTGTGAGTAATCCGAATTCCACTGTTGCGCTCACAGGTGTCGGGTTTGGAGATACGCTGCCAACCGGTCTTGCTGTTGCCAATCCGAATGGCCTGACCGGGGCCTGCGGCACAGGTACGATTACCACGGGAAGTGTCTCCGGCGCGTCAGTAGTGAACCTCGCCAATGGCACCATCCCGGCGGCAAGCTCCTGCACGTTCTCTGTGAATGTGGTTGGAGTAGCCGGCGGCCACCAGGTCAACACCACTGGGACTGTAACGTCTGCCAATGCCGGCTCTGGCAATCAGGCAACAGCTTCCATA
>DASRCD010000169.1:0-8376 GCA_035653315.1 Candidatus Angelobacter sp. | reverse complement strand
CTGGTATGTGTGGTCAAAGAAGAAGCCGAAAAATGCCAATGATGGAGTGGTATTTCCGGGTGTTCAGAAATCTACGTGGACTTATGACAAGCAGGCCGGTGCCTGGTATTTCCATCGTTTTTACGACTTTGAACCTGACTTGAATACCTCGAACCCGGAAGTGCAGGCCGAAATTCTGAAAGTTATGGGTTTCTGGATTCAACTGGGAGTATCCGGATTCCGCATGGACGCCGTTCCATTTGTGATCGCGGAAAAGGGACCGAACGTAAAAGTTCCAGCAGAGCAATATGACATGCTGCGGACTTTCCGGGAGTTTCTTTCCTGGCGGGAAGGTGACGCCATTATTCTTGCTGAAGCCAACGTGCTGCCGAAAACAGATATGAATTATTTCGGCGAGGCCGGGGAACGATTGCAGATGATGTTTAACTTTGCCGTCAATCAGCGCATGTTCTATGCGCTGGCTACTGGCGATACACGTCCTTTAAAGAAGGTCCTTAAGGAGACAAAAATATCTGAAGCCACGGCGCAGTGGGGGCAGTTTCTTCGCAATCATGACGAACTGGATCTGGGACGACTTACTGATGAAGAGCGCCAGGCCGTGTTTGCTGCCTTTAGTCCTGACAAAGATATGCAACTTTATGGTCGCGGCATTCGCCGCCGGCTTGCTCCCATGTTGCAGGGCGACCGCCGCCGGTTGGAGCTAGCTTATAGCTTAATGATGTCGCTGCCGGGAACACCGGTCCTACGTTATGGCGATGAAATTGGAATGGGAGACAATCTTCGCTTGCCTGAACGCAACAGTGCTCGCACGCCAATGCAGTGGTCCACCGAGCCGCAAGGTGGCTTTACCAAGAGTGACAAACCTATTCTGCCAGTGATCAGTGGAGGAGCATACGGTTTTGAGCACGTCAATGTAGCACAACAGAGGCTTGATCCTGACTCCCTGATGAACTGGATGGAGCGAATGATCCGTATGCGCAAAGAGGCGCCGGAGATCGGCTGGGGCGAGTTCGTCATTCTACCCACACGAATTCCTGAAGTATTGGCAATTCGCTACAACTGGAGAAACAATTCAGTTGTGGTGGTCCACAACCTCAGCGCAATGCCCCGCGAGGTCTTTCTGGAGATTGGCCCCAATGACAACGATGAGGGATGTCTAGTTAATCTATTATCGGCTGACAACAGCCAGGCCGATGCGAACGGCAAGCATTGCATCATGCTGGAGCCCTATGGATATCGTTGGTATCGCGTTGGAGGCTTGGATTACATTCTGAAACGAAGTTCAATCTAGCTCAAGGGCAGACCCTTGCTCTAAACCTGGAACATCTTCGTTCGCCACTGCGTTCTCGGCCACCGCGACTCAACTACTAAACCGTGTGTCATTAGCCTTGGCGGGGAAGTCCTTTCCTGAAGGCTCAGAATAGAAAGCACTATAGATCATCCGCGTTCCAAAATGAATTTTCACCTTTCTTAATACCCATTATCTCGGACAAGGGCGTGTTCATTTTGGAACTCGAAGCAGTAGATGTGCTTTTTGGAACCAGCAGATCTGGATTAGTGTTGACGTTTACCAAAACGATTTGGTAAGCTGCTTCCGCTTTTAGAAAGCTTGTCTCTGGCTTTGTCGAATGCAGTCCCTACCCTGCACGTACGCCGGAAGGTTTTCCATCCCGAAGTTTGACCTGAAAGAAGGGGGTACGTATGTTCTCGGGAATCCAGCAATCAGGCCGTTTCTCATCCAGATTTTTTCTCGTCGTTACTTCTATTTTTCTTATTAATTGCTGTGCAGGAGTAAACGCGTCCGCACAAACTGTGGTAGTGGGGCCGGGCAGTTATACCACAGCATTGCCCACTGGAGCGACTGCGCCTTCTGCCCAGATTTTTAATACCGTGGCGGGGCCAAAGCCAACTCATAAATTCTGGACGGCCAAGAACTGGTATGCCGACAACATTGTGAATGGAGCTGTAACGTTTGGCGGCGGCGGTGGCGGCCCGTACAACATGTTTTCCCAGCCGCTGGGCATGCAGACCACTGCAAGCGGCCTGCTGATGGGCTTTGACGCGGCGGTGAACAATGGCGGAACTTTCTTTCAGCAGCCGTTTGAGGGCGACCTGACGATTGGCGTGGCAGGGCTGAATGCCGGCAGCGTAAATGTGAGCGCGTATTCTGATTGGACGGTTGACTTTAATTTTGGTCCTATGACTACGCGCGTCGGGCGCGGCATGCCGTTTGTGTATGTCACCACAAATGGCGCAAATCCAACCGTGAGTTTTGCCGGTCAGCCTACGGTCTTCAGCAACAACGGCAACATTCTTGGGGTAAGCATTGCTAATAATAATTACGGGCTATTTTGCCCAGCAGGCGGAACCTGGAGCGGTATTGGCGGCACGGTTCTAACCTGTAATCTTCCTGCCGGACATAATTACTTTTCTCTGGCACTGCTGCCGAACCAGGCCGCGCTAACCAGTTATTCAGCATTCGCATTTTCCTTCCCAACAAATACACAAGTCTCGTGGAGCTACAATCCAACCACCAGCCAGGTGACCACAACCTACACGGTTACTACGCAGGCTAAAGAAGGCACGCAAACCGGATTCTTGATGGCCCTTTATCCGCACCAATATTCGTCACTTTCAGGCACTGCCATCAATACAACTTTTACTTATCCTTCCGCGCGGGGCACGCTCAAAGTTTTGCAGGGTACATCTTTCACCACGGTTGATACATTCCACGGCATTTTGCCCTTTATGCCGAACACCAACAACTTCAATGCCACCACCCTGCGATCGTTGATTGACTCTGTCGCTAATGAAGCCAACCACTTCACGGTAAGCCAGAGCGGCGGCGGAACAAATACATATGACATCGGCAAAGACCTGGCGCGAATCGCACATCTGCTGCCCATCGCCAGCGTTGCAGGAGATACGGCCTCACTCAACAGTATGCAGACGAGCCTGCAAAATGAATTGCAGAATTGGTTCAACGGCGCTGCCAATGGCCAGAGCAGCAATGTTTTTTACTACAACAGCAATTGGGGAACCATGATCGGCTATCCTGCCGCCTTCGGCACAGACGACGCGCTGAATGACCACCACTTTCATTATGGCTATTGGATCCATTCATCGGCCATTCTGGGTCTCTTCAATCCTGCATGGATTCAAACGAACAGCTGGGGCGGCATGGTGAATCTGCTCGCGCGCGATATTGCCGCGCCCACGCGCAACGACACCATGTTTCCTTTTCTGCGCTACTTTGATGTGTATGGCGGGCATTCGTGGGCTTCCGGGCAGGCCCCATTTGGCGATGGTGGCAATCAGGAATCAAGCTCTGAGGCCGTGAATGCCTGGACCGGACTGATCTTGTTTGCCGTTGAGACCGGCAACACACAACTGCGTGACGCCGCAATCTGGATGTACATGATGGAGACGAACTCCATCTTTGATTACTGGTTCAATGACGGTCCGGTTGCTACGTTTCCTGCCGGCTTCACGCGTGTGGAAATAGCTAACGCTTTTGACGGTAAGGGTGACACCGGCACTTTCTTCAGCGGACAAATTGAGCTGGAGCACGGCATTGAGTTTCTGCCTTTTCATGGCGGCTCGTTTTATCTGGGGCGTGATGCTGCATATTGCCGGCGCAACATTGCAGAAGTAACCGCGATGGATCCCAGCGCATTTGCCGCGGGTAGTGTGAACTGGCCTGATCTGATGGAAGAGTATGAAGCATTTTATGATCCCACGACTGCATTGAGCCAGTTCAATAACACCTCATTTGTATTTGATGGTGAGAGCAAGGCGCATGAGTATTACTGGATTACGAATCTACAGGCGCTAGGCCAGGTAGATGAAACAGTCACGGCGAATACGCCGCTATATCGCGTCTTTAAGACCAGTGCTGGCGTGAGAACGCATGTGGCGTTCAATGCCAGCTCTGTCAGCACAACGGTCACGTTTTCTGACGGAGCGACTCTTTCAGTGCCGCCGGGCAGCATGTCCAGCGAGTTTGGCACTGTAACGCTAGGCGCAGGCACAACGCCTCCAGCAGCTCCCGCAGCCCCAACAACATTAACGGCCACAGCGGCCTCAAGCAGCCAGATTAATTTGAGCTGGCAAGCCAGCACAACTGCAGGCGTAACGTACAACGTCTATCGCGGCACTACGTCAGGTTTTGCTCTTTCCGCTGCTAATCGAGTTGCCAGCGGAGTCACGGGCACAACTTTTTCAAATACAGGGCTGGCGGCTTCTACAACATTTTTCTATGTAGTTACGGCTGTGAATGCCGGTGGAGAATCCGCGCCTTCAAACCAGGCAAGCGCTACCACGCCGGCCGGCACGGGTGCCAGCGGCAATACTTTGTTCGTCCTGGCGGGAGCCACGCCCACTGTTACCGGCGCACTTTCATTCACTGCGGGCAGCGGCGCAGCGGCTGACACTATTCCTGCTGATAATGGTGTGACCCATGATGGAACTCCGACCAATCCACTGATTTACAAGATCACTGGAGTCAACGGAACGTATAACGGCGGAGCAACGCAGTTCAACTTGTTTGTGGATGCGCACACATCAGTTGGGAACGGCGTGCAGTTGCAGGTGCTCTATGACTTCACAGGCAGTGGCACGTTCAGCCGCATTGAAACCTATAACTATTTCCCAACAAATGATGTAACTGGTTTTGAAAGTTATACGCAGGCGCAAGGCCTGGAAAGCAGTACAGGAACGTTTGCCAACCTGAGCAACGGAACGATTGAAATCAAGGTTTGGAATGCCATTGGTACAAATCCAAGCTTTCTGAATGCCAGTGCAACCGCGGCACAGGGAAGCCAGTCTATGATCGTGTTGCCGTATGGCAGCATTGTAACGCCGCCTGCTGCTCCAACCACACTCACTGCAACAGTCGCTTCAAGCAGCCAGATCAACTTGAGCTGGCAAGCCAGCACAACAACGGGTGTGACGTACAACGTTCATCGCAGCACCACATCGGGCTTTACTCCATCAGCGGCGAACCTGATTGCCAGCGGCATTACAGGCACCACATTTTCCAACACTGGCCTTACTGCCTCCACAACGTTCTTTTATGTTGTGACTGCTGTAAATGCCAACGGAGAATCCGGTCCTTCAAACCAGGCTAGCGCAACTACGGCAGCAGGCGGAACTGCCGTGGGCAATACATTGTTTGTTCTGGCAGGCGCCACGCCAACTGTGACTGGAACGCTTTCTTTCACGGCAGGTGGCGGAGCCACTGCCGATACGGTTCCGGCCGATAACGGCGTAACCCATGATGGGACCCCGACCAATCCTCTGATTTACAAAGTCACTGGAGTCAACGGCACTTACAATGGCGGAGCCACACAATTCAATTTGTTTGTCGATGCGCACACAGCAGTCGGAAATGGAGTGCAGCTTCAGGTGCTTTATGACTTCACCGGCAGCGGCACCTTCAGTCGCGTGGAAACCTACCATTATTTCCCCACCAATGACGTAACCGGCTTTGAGAGTTATACACAGGCCCAAGGTTTGGAGAGCAGTTCAGGAACGCTTACCAATCTGAGTAACGGAACAATTGAGATCAAAGTCTGGAATGCCATTGGAACAAATCCTAGCTTCCTGAATGCCAGTGCCACTGCTGCGCAGGGAAGCCAGTCTGTTATCACATTGCCCTTCAGTAGCCTGACTCATTAAACGCTGTGCTCAACGCTGAAAGGAGAAGCAGCGCAACTTTTCAAAGCCAGCAGCTGCACAACAATCTGTCTAAAGCGAAACGGCGTATGGGAAGTTGTAGCTGCTTATAACTTGCGGTCAAAACGACCAGGTCCGACTTTGCAACGTCTTTTTCGCTTTCTGGAATTTAACGACATCCATTTCGTGAGTGGAATCCATTTTGGCATCTGTCAGTTGTTGAGCAGCCTGAAAGTCATAGTGTGTCTGCGCTTATTTCTAAGCGCGTGAAATCTTGCCGATATATTCTGCTTCGTCGCAAGCGGTCCCAATCTTAATTCAAAAATGCTTTCATCAAGACAACAGCTAAGTTGATTGTGCGAGCAAATTCACATTGTAATTTTCTAACCTTTTCGTGATTTCCGAATTCAGAGAAATTATTTTTTCTGGTCGTCACAGGATTGGAGAAGCATAGGATGCCGCAATCTTTAATCCGCCATATTTTTCAATTCGCATCTTCGCATCTTCAAATCAAGGAGCAATCAGCGATGTCGCAATCTCTAAACAAGTTGATCAACAAACGTCGAGCTATTGGAATGCTCATTATGGTGGCACTGATCTGTTTTAGCTGGCCCTTAATGAAATGGACCGGCACAGCGGCGGAGGCACAATCGGTTCCTCCCAATCCCATGTCATCGTGTACGGTTACACCCACGTTGTTCGCCAGCTGGTTTCAGTCGGGAACACCCGCGCTCAACGGAGTTGTGAATCCAGCCGATAGCACTACTTTTCCAAATACTCCGAACTGCAGCTTCTATCAATGGTCAAAGCAGATGTTTTTATGGCTGACCTCGCCCGCCCCCAAAGTCTATGGCGGCGGTTCGTTTATTTTTGACTCTCCTTCTTTTTATGACGTCTCTCCGCCTGATCTTAGCGGCGTCAGGACCTTTGTTCGTCACACGCCGGGCATCTTTGCGTTCTCCGGAGTGGGAGCAACCAAAGCAGGTCCCAATGGTCTGCCGATTTTGTTTGATCAAAATGGAACCATGATTGAGGTGCATCCAACCCCGCTGAGCAAGCAAGGTAATCCGCTGGTGTTGAACAGCGCCGGCCAGCAAGTGGAGGTTGGGGGAATCGCGGTACAAAGCGGCAAAGCTATATTCATGGATACAACCGGAAAGGTGATTTCCGGCGCAGTGCCAATCCTGCCCCAATCCGATCCAGGGCGTGGCGGCGGATTATCCAAACAGATCCTCAGCATTGTCCCGGTGCAGAAGTTTTTGATGGCAAGTGCGACCGATATCGCGAGTATTCCGGTTTTCGTTACTGCCACCAGCGCCGTGGTTCAAACGGAAGAAGGGCAAGCAGATGGCGGCGCTCTTTTATCGCAGAGCAATAGCCTTATCTATTACGCGACGTTGGTGAATGACGTGTATGCGTATTTTCTGACCGGAACCAAAGACGGCACAATTCCTCCTCCGGGTGGAGTCGTGGCCAACGCGCTATTTCCCACTACTGCAGCAGACCTGGCTCCCATTGTTTCTTTAGCGAGTGCCCATGGAGTTACATTTCCCGATCCCACAGCTTTGGCGGTGGAAATCAAAACTTCATGGGTTGAAGCCTCGACCCTTCCGAATCCAGGCGACTACATCACGATCATGGGCACTATACCGATCTACAATACGTCCAGTCCCACAACGTGGGTCCAGACTGGACAAAAAACTGTGCTGCTTGCCATGGTTGGCATGCACGTGGTTGGGAGCGCCGTAGGACATCCGGAGATGATCTGGGCGACATTTGAGCATTTCGGAAATGCTCCCAATGCTGCGTACCAATACAACTCCACTTCTGGTTTGCAAAATGTGCCGCAGAATACCGCAGGTACCTGGTTATTCACTCCAAGTGGATCGACCGGTCCTTTCAATTGCATGAATCAAACGGCGAACCCGGTCACCAGCACCTTTACCAACATTGTAGCGTTGAGCAGCGCGTGCTCGCCTGGCATCATCGCTCCGAATAACGTACTTCGCATGAAAGCCTTTGGCGCTGCATTCAACCAAACGCCCAATCCTATTGACGCAACCACAGCCGCATCTAACTCAGAGATTATTTCTGTTAACAATGCCACACAGGTTCCCGGCCCTGATCTGCGCAACCAATATTTTATGGTCGGTTCCACCTGGACGGCCGGCGGCGCGGCTCCTACGGGCATGTTCCCGGGTGGAAATGAAGTTGGCACCAGCCGATTAGCCAACACCACAATGGAAACCTTTGAGCAGGGCAGCAGCAATATGGTCACGGGTTCAGATACGAATTGTTTCAGCTGCCATGTCAGCAATAAAGTCACAATCAGTCACGTGTTTTGCGATCCCATCCACGGCTGTAGCGCGGGATTGCAACCCTTGTTCTAGCCAACGGTGGAGGATGTTAGACGAGATGTGGTTTTAGAAGGGTCTGCATACCAAAGCTGGCGGTGGGTCAATGAATTCTCAATTGCCATCGCCAGCAATTGGTGACACATTCCAGTTCATGGCTAGAAGTCCATTTTGGGAAACCAATTAACCAGGCCAAAAAAATTTCCTTTCTATTAAATACTGAAATTAAGTATAAATTTTCAGGTTTGGCTGACTGAACACGCCTGCGGTAGCCTTGGAGAACCTTGCAGTGAATTAGGCGATTATGCCGGATGGAGCATAAATGTTCTATATACCTGTAATACTG
>DASRCD010000168.1:0-3408 GCA_035653315.1 Candidatus Angelobacter sp. | reverse complement strand
AGCAGCCTGCAAGATCTGCGTCGCCGCTTGGATGCAATCGTGATCGGCATGACGAAGGCAGGCAAACCTGTACGCGCAGCCGACCTGGGCGCAACCGGAGCAATGATGGCGCTGCTGAGTGAAGCCATCCTGCCCAACCTGGCGCAGACCACGGAAGGAACACCGGCAACGGTGCACACGGGGCCGTTCGGCAACATTGCGCATGGCACCAGCAGCGTGATCTCTCATAATATGGGCATTCGCCTGGCCGATTATGTTGTGAATGAGGCGGGCTTTGCCGCTGATCTGGGCGCGGAAAAATATTTCGATATTGTTATGCCTTCATCGGGCATTGCTCCCGCATGCGCGGTGCTGGTAACCACTGTGCAAAGCCTGCGTACTCAGGGTGAAGGTGATCTGGACCGAGGCGCACCCAATCTGGTCCGGCATATCCAGAATCTCCAAAAATTTGGCGTGCCTATTGTTGTTGCCATCAATCGTTTTCCAACAGATTCAGAGGATGACCTGAAACGACTGGCGCGCTATTGCGAAGAGCAGGGAGTGGTCAGCGCATTGAGCGAAGCGTTTACCAAGGGCGGTCCAGGCGCAGCGGCCTTGGCGGAAAAGGTGGTTGAGACGATTGAGAAGACCCCTCGTCCTATGGTGCAACCGCTTTATGCAGCGGAAGATCCGGTGGAGAAAAAGATTGAAACCGTGGCCACAAAAATTTATGGCGCGGCCGGTGTGACTTATAGCGATAAAGCCAAGGCCAAGCTGCAACAGTTTAAAGAATGGTGTTTTGGCAAGCTGCCGGTATGCATGGCGAAGACCCAATATTCTTTTTCGGATAACCCCAAATTGCTGGGCGCTCCAACGGGGTGGACGCTCAATGTCACGGACGCATCACTCTCCGCAGGCGCGGGATTCATTGTGGTAATTGCCGGCAACATGATGCTGATGCCGGGACTGCCCAAAGTTTCCAGAGCATCAACGATCGATGTGAACGAAAAAGGGGAAATTACCGGCGTTTGATCTGTTCATGTCCGGTATTTCAGAGTCAAATTCTGCTTCTACCACCAAGAGCACGCGCGGGAAGCATGATAATGGCCCGAATAAATTCAAGTACTCCTCCCACTGCGATTCCAACAATGCGGAATGGCAGCAGCAAAAGCCAGACCAGCGGATACAGGACAAGCGCCAGCAGCGCCAATGGCCAGCAGAGCACAAGGAGAATGCACCATAAAAGAAGCGTCATCATTTCACCTTGATTGGTAATACGCTGCAAAGGGGAAAACGGTTCCCTGAAATTGAGAATGGCTCCCTAATCAGTGAGATTGCAGCTAATTGGGCGAGGCTTCCGAAGTGGAAATGATCCTGAAAGGCTGATTATTAAATGGCAGGTCCACGGCATCACAACTATACGTAAGCTGGAATGGACTGGACGCGGTCGAGCTATTTTGCAGGCTGACGTTTGCGCCGGGCTGCATGAGAAGCACTCCGTTAATATATCCTGTCGCTCCCTGCCCGATGGTGAGATGCCCGGTAGAGGATTGCACCAGCACAATGCCATTCCATTGCAGCCTTGCATTGTTGATTTCCAGGCCGTTTGTAACCACCAGCACACCGTAACCACTCAGGCTGGCTCCGTTTGATAAAGACAGAACAGGATCGCTAACTACAACGATTGCGGGAGTGGTCTGTGTTCCATAGGAACTGGCCAGCATGGTTGAGGACACAGCAAAATAATTCGTCTGGGACATGCTGGCATAGACAAGATTGTTGACGGCAGCAATTTCATTCTGCACGGTCTGGGCTCCAGACGGCTGGAAAATTGTAGTGTCCGCCTGATTGCCGTGATTTCCCTGAAACAGCGCACTTGCATTGGGCTGCAACGTGACAAGTGGAATGTGGGCTGCCATGCTGGCGGAAACAGCCATCAGTTCAGGAGCCGATAAATCCAGGTTGGAATAGCAGGCCGGATTGGTGGGATCACAGCCAGTGGAGCCAACGCCTGTGGGGTCCTGATGGTGATGACCTCCATTGAGGTCGTCCTCGGAACGGCCGCGCCCGCCGCTTGATCCACCGCTTGATCCACCGGGCGAGCCTGTGAGGGTGCCGGTTCCAGTTGATCCGCTACCGGTAGTTCCATCGCTTGTAACAAATCGTGGGGCAATATCCGTGCCGCGCACCCACCACATTCCCGGAGTGCAAACAGCGTTATTCGCCGATGATCCATCCAGATTACAAGACGCATTTGCGGCTTGTACGATATTCAAGCGGGCCTGGTTCAATGCCTGTTCAAGTTGCGCGCTCCCTGCTGTTGCGTCTGCGGCAAGCGGCGCAATGGCGGAGCAACTGCTGCTGGTGGAAAGCGATCTATCCAGCTGATGGACCCGGCCATCCACGGAAATGGTGGGAAGTCCCGTACTGCTGGCAAGTACCGGCATTGTCCCTGATGCGCCCATGGTAAGCATTCCTGCAGGCCGAATGGAGGGCGCTGCTACTTCAAACCGAAGCAGTTTCCTGGCGCTTGACGGTCCATTGGGCTGCGGCGTGGCAGCCAGGGCCGTAATCATATAAACGGTTTGCATTCCATTGGCGTCACAGGAAGGGTTGGCGCTCCCGCTTGAGAGCTGTTCCGCGGCTCCGTCCCAGCATACCCATGTATCCAGAGGCGCGCTTGTGCCTGTCTGGTCAACGTAATAAGGCGCTGCAATGCGATTGGTCTTTATATTCAGACGAATCCATTTGTAGCCAAGCGGACCCGATGCAGGCACCATGGAAGACTGCTGCCGAAGTTGCCAATTTGGCACAGTCGGAGTCGAAGTGCACTTGATCCCCGGAAAAGCTCCCGAGTTGTAATCATGGCATAACTGGTCGTCAAAGTACGGGCTTGTCACATCTGTGGGATCCACGGTCTCGCCGTTGGAGGGATTCAGGATGTACAAAACACCGCCTGGATTTCCAGCAATGTCCTGCGGCAGCTTGTCGCTCAGCCCACCGGAAGAGGAAGGGTAAGTGATGCGGTCGCGAATTTCCTCCAAGCCGGAGCGCGCAGCATAATACGCTTTTAGATTGCTGCCGTAATTTGCGTCAATGCGCGTTTCTGTCGTGGACGATATCACCATAAACAGGCCAATGGCAGAGAGAAGCAAAAGCGCGAACAGCGCCAGCAGTAGCGCCATTCCACGTTCGTTCTGCTTCGTTTTGACCATGACCTTTGCCATTACAGGTTTAACCTCGCCGTGGCTGACAGAGAAGTTTTTACTGTCTTGTTATTTTCCAGGTCTTTCAAACTTGAACGCAGGCTGAGATTGATCTTCACCGTCTTAATGCTGGCAATCAGCGCCTGGTTTGCAGGCGTGGAAATATCAATCCCACTGCCAATTGTGACCGGATTGCCCTTCTGGTCGTAGTACGCAAAAAGGT
>DASRCD010000167.1:0-15225 GCA_035653315.1 Candidatus Angelobacter sp. | reverse complement strand
CCACCTTCAAACTTGCGGTGATTTGCTGATTCAAGCGTAATCACTGGTGTTCTCACGGGTTTATGGGTGAGTTGAGAGTTTTCTTTATGTTTCCATCACTCAATTAAGGGCTTCAAAATTTGTCAAGACCAGCAAAGACGAGACAAGCCGCATCTGCGGCCGAACCATCAATTTTGCCTAGCAAATTCAGTAAAGATATGCAACGAAAAAAAAGCGAAATATTAAAAATTAATTTTATTTTTCTGCCACATTTTGCTTGGCTAATCAATGCTTCCAAAGCATCATAATGTCTGTGGCGTATGACGCCACAAGCCCTTGTGCCGCGCTTACTCGCCATGGGAGTATCGAACGCCGTCAGGGGCTTTTTTATTGGGCCATCAGGGCTTTTTATTGAAAAGATTCCGATCACTCTCTCCCGCTATTCGTCTCACAACCTGCCGCATTATGAAGTGACTGTAGATATCCGCATTACTCATCATGGATGAACTTTGTACCACTACACGCTTAGAAAACTCAGCGCCTAATTTGAATGGCTTCTAAAACGCATATATCACATTTACGTGAAACAGAATTAAAAAGTGATTTCACAAACAGCTCATCCCAACCTTAAGCGCCGCATCAGGTTATTTGAATCTCTTCCATATCCTACTGCCACGCATCTTCACCTGCTCATCCCCTGGCGTCTAGTTGTTGTTCTCTGGTTACTCAATTGCTTTTAGAGAAAGGTGGTGCATGAATTCGCGCCGTACTTTAATTCAAAGAGGTGGCGTATGAAGGTATCCCGAGTATTGATATTCGTCGCAAGTTTAATATCAGCGACCCTTTCGGGCGCACAATCCTGGACTCCTCTAACTCATCAACCAACGTTTGCAGCTTCCACGGCATTGCTGCTGACAGATGGTTCGGTGATGGTGCAGGATGCCGCAGTCGCAAATCCAAACCACTGGTGGCGGCTCAAACCTGATAATACCGGCAGTTATATTAATGGCACATGGACCCAGATCGCCTCATTGCCCTTTGGCTATGATCCGCAGAATTTTGCCTCTGCGGTTCTTGCGGATGGAAGAGTTGTGATTGTGGGCGGCAAATTTAACCTCGGTACGCTTGCGGAAACTACGATGGCCGCAATCTATGATCCCTCCAGCAACTCCTGGACCAGCTTTTCCGGCCCTCCTACCTGGTCACAAGTTGGTGATGCGCAAAGCACCGTACTGCCGGATGGAACCTTGATGATTGGCAACTGCTGCAACGCGCAGCAGGCATTACTGAACGCTTCAACGTTGGGCTGGACCATCACCGGCGCTGGAAAAGCTGATTCCAATGCCGGGGAGACCTGGGCCGCGGTCCCGGACAACACAAGCACTCCACATCGCGGGGGCGTGCTTACAGTGGATGTGACCGCTATTCCGAATACTGAGCTTTATGATCCTGCTACAGGGACCTGGGTGGGCCTTGGCAGTACCGTGCCTCTTGCAGCGTGCAATGAGACAGGTCCACTTGTGTTGCAGAACACAGGAAACATCTTTGCCACAGGAGCAACCGGCAACACGGCAATCTATCATCCTACGAGCGCAACCTGGACCACAGGCCCGACTTTTCCTGCTGGACAAGGTGCGATGGGTGGTCCTGCGGCCGCCTTGCCATCAGGGAATGTGCTGGTGCAGACTTCTCCTACCAGTCCTTGCAATTCCGCTGGAAGCCATTTCTATGAATTCAATGGCAGCACACTCACAGCCGTAGCCAATCCGCCGCGCGCAGGAGTGGATTCTGCTGCTGTCGGCCGTCTGCTGCTTCTGCCTACCGGACAAGTCATGTATACCGATAGCTCAAACGATGTAGAAATCTATACGCCTACTGGCACGTTCAACTTTGTCTGGCAGCCTACTCTCAACAGTTATCCCAGCAACATCACCGTGGGAGCTTCCTGGTACACCATTACCGGAACGCAGCTGAATGGCTTGTCTCAGGCTTCCATGCATGGTGTTGGCGCGCAAGCGGCCACTAACTATCCACTGGTGCGGATTACCAATAATGCAACTGGACATGTGTTCTATGCCTTTACGCACAATCACAGTTCCATGGGCGTTGCCACTGCCGGTGTACAGGTGTCCACGTTGTTTGATCCACCACTCAACCTGGAAAGAGGGCCAAGCACATTGGTTGTGGTGGCCAATAGTATTCCTTCAGCCCCTGTAGCCATCAATGTGTTCTAACTTCGGCTGGTTACATTGCAACAGCGGCCTTGTTATTTCGGTTTTTGAATGACAGGGCCTTACTCTTTCCCATCAAAAACTCTCAGCACATCGCTGTCCACCACTGCCAGCATTCCTTCTTTTGAGACAGTATACATTGCTTTGATCGTCTTCAACTTGGCAACCATGGTCCGCTCTCCCGTTCTTACGTCAAAGACCAGGATGTGTGAGGGCTCCATTCGATACTTTCCCACACCGGACAGAATGAGTGATTTATTTTCCAGCGCAAGATAATCTGCCGCGCCCAGCATTGAGATGGGATTATCGCCGTCGATTTCCGGCAGAGGCACGGGTTTCTGCCCTGGTTCTCCAAAAATATACTGGTTACCACAGCCGAACGCTGCCATCCTGTCGTGCTCCAATGGCTGCACATTGTAGTAACACTGTTTATAGGATTGTTTGAATGGGTAGTTGATTGCCGTCCAGTGCCCATCAAAATCAAGAATGCCCATGTGCGCTTCCATGACCGGCTTTCCCGGCTCCGAACTTATCAGGGATTTGTCATCCGGCGCCCAGGAAGCCAAATAGCCCGGCAGGTGCAGCTTATGCAGGGATTGCATCGTGTCAGCGTCTAATATCTCAAGGTCAGCTTCTGATGTGTCAATTTTGGAAGGTTTGCCTTGCCGGATTGCTTCCACATCCAGTTCCCGCTGCTGATGAATTATCGCAATGTGCTTGCCGGACGGCGTTACTTTGACTTCAGTGTAGTCGATTACAGTGACATGCCCCGTGGGTAACTCTCTTGAGCCTAGAAGTTTAAAGTCCGATGAGAACAGCCCTAAGGCATTGCCCGCGCGAACAAGAAACTTTCCATCGTGAGTGGGCACAACCGATGAATAATCGGCGGACGTGGGAAACTGCATTTCCTTGATGGGCTGGCCGCTATGTGCGTCGAGTATCTTGACCACCAGAAAATAGTTGCCGCTGCCGCCGCTGGCGTCTCGTTTGGCCAATGGCGCCGGCTTGGCTACACGGTTTACTTGATAAATGGCCAGTCGCTCCGGCGAGATAAAAACGACGCCTTCCTGGCCCATCCAAATTGACTTGATCTGGCGATCGAATCGCTGGATGCTCCCCTCATAGGAGAGAGGCATCGTCCAGAGTTCATGAGCTTCTTTTGCTGCATAGGACTTTACAGAAAGCAATATGGTCAGGAGAATTGCCGGGAATATGCGCATGCTCTTTGGCCTTGGCTGCACTTATTGTCTGTTCCCGGAAGCAACAGTTAATCGCAGTAAAGCGCAGTTTAGCAGCAAAGTAGCTGGAAATAAGTTGTCTTTTTGTAAGAAAGATGAAGTTTTGCTCTTATTGCAGAGAAGACAGGGGCCGCGCTCCGCAACCGGGGTTGGCTTCCACAGGCTGACTATGGCGCGGATGCAGGAACTGGGCCCGCTCTTCTTCAAATCGCAGCAACTCGGCATACACACGTGATTCGTCCCATCCCAGGGTGCGGCCAATCTTGCGTGCGGCTTCACGGCTGCATGTCTCTGACCAGCAGGCCCCCAGCGCCACAGGCACGCGGCGCAAAAGTATATCGCCCAGCGTAATGGCCCCCTCATGTGCCACAGCCTCTACGGCTTCCGCCACCAAATGGCAGCTATGGCTGCAAATCGGTTCGCGTAGTTTTTCATCGAGGGAAGCTGCATGGGCAATCGTCAGCGCATGGCGTCCGTGCCATTCTGCAATAGCTTCCGCACAGCCTTCAGGGATTTTTGCCTTGCAGGCCACAAGCTTTGCCCATTGCCGCACAATGGACTCCACATCTTCTTCCATCGCTGGCGACGCAAATACATTCACTGGCTCTGGAACGTCCGCGCCTAGCTTGCGCACCACATCGCGCGCCAGACTTGCTGCTGTGGTCAACTTGCCGCCGGTCACAGAAATCAATCCGACTGCACCATCATCAGCATGATCGTGCAGAACATGTCTGCGGGTGATTGAGGAAGCGGCTTTATTTGGCGCAAAAGGAAGCGGCCTGATCCCGGCAAATTCGTAGCGAATGTCCGACTGCGTTAGCCCGGACCGGGGAAAGAGCCGCACAAAACTCTGGAAAAGATAATCAATTTCCTGCGTGCTTGGCTGCGGATTATCCGGCGCGCCTGAATCTGGAACCTCGCTGGTGCCCACCAGAAGCTGCCCATTCCACGGAATTACAAAGATTGGGCGTCCATCCAGCGCTTCAGTATAGATGGCCTGCTCAGGCGCATTTTTAAACTTCGGCAACACCAGATGCGAGCCGCGTACGCCGCCGATCATCCGCGTGGTGGAGATTCCTGAAGCTCCAATCACCGCGTCAGCCCACGGCCCCGTGGCATTCACAATATTTGTGGCTTGAACGGTGTATTCCTGGCCGGAGATTTTGTCCCGCAGCCGCGCTCCGGTTACCCGGCCATGATTGCGGGTAATTTCCAGCAGTTGCGTGTGGTTGCAGACCACAGCGCCGCTTTCAACGCTTTCCGTGAGCCACTCCGCTACCAGGCGTTCAGGAAATTCGCACTGCGCATCTTCATACGAATAAACTGACCAGCGATTGCCATTCTCCAATTGCCGTTCAAACGAAGTTAAATCACTGGCTGGCGCGCGCTTTCCACTTCCACCCGCCCAGCGATGGTAAAGCCACAATCCTGTACGGATAGCGAGCGAGCTGCGCATCAGTGAACGTGAATTTTTCGGCAGCGCCAGAAGAAACTGCAGAGGTCTTACCAGATGAGGCATCTGGTTCAGCAATCGCTCACGTTCATGCAGCGATTCACGCACCAAACCAATTTCACCATGTTCAAGATAACGCAGGCCGCCATGGATGATCCGGGTGGAGCGGCTGGTGGTTCCGGAGGAAAAATCGTGTTGCTCCACCAGGAGCGTGCGTTTGCTCCATTGTGCACATTCACGGGCGATGGCCACACCATTAATGCCGCCGCCAATTACCAGCACATCAAAAATCTGGTCACGCGCTTGGCTAAGGTTATCCACGCAACACTTATTTAGATGCTTTTACCGGCAGAGTACAACATTACTTCAGAGCATAACGGGTAAAGTAATGATAAGTAGCTGAATTGCGGGTACTTACACGCGGGATACAGTAGGTTCTTCCGCGTTTACCGTGGCCCAGCGCTCCGGTTCTATTTCGGGAAAAACGGAGTCGCGCAATTCAATGGCTTCCAATTCCAGCACTTTTTCTGTAGGAATCTGGTGCGTGGCTTCAAAGCGCCGCCATATATCCAGCAAGGTGCGGAACTGTTCCAAATGAGTGTTGAAGCGCTTTTCCGCGTAGTCTCGCGCCGCTTTGGTGGTTATCAGGAACTGCCAGTCAGAGGACTCAAGCAGCAACAACTCACGGCACAATTGCTTGGCCAAACGGGTGGCTGTTGCATTGCCGCGCCACTCGCCTCGGTTGGCCATCTGCTGAACTGCCAATTCTGCGGGATAAATGTGCTTCCAGGTCCAGGCGGTATCTTCATTGAGCCAAACGCTGTTATTGCTCTCCGCTCCCCATGACCCTTCCGGCAACCGGACGTACCCTGTGGGAGGGAACTGGTTCAGATATTCAGCACAGGTGATCAGTTTGAGCGGCGAGTCTGGCCTTGCAAATTCCAGCGCAACATTCTTCAGCCATTCCGGCCCTTCAAACCACCAGTGCCCAAACAGTTCTGAATCAAATGGAGCCGTCAAGACCGGTACGCCCGGCGCGCTGTTGCCATACTGTCTCAGCGCTTCAGCGGTAATGTGTGCAAAATGCTTTGCGTGCTCCGCTGTACGGCCAAGCGCGATCTTTGGATCGTATGGCTGTTTTAAGCCCAAGTCAGTCTTTGGGCCGGTAATTCTCCAGTAGCGATTGCCACCCGGCCAGCGTTTTTTATGAAACTCAAGATACTGTGGATCGCCCGGATAGCCGTGGTCGCCGCTCCAAACCTGAATACCTGTGCGCGGATCGCGGGTAAAAAACGTGACGTGCGCCTCGGGATCCGGCCCATCGGCATAATATGGCCGATAAAAGTTCTTTTCTGGACGCTCTGAAACTTCTTCCACTGCTACTGGAACACCGCCGGCCAGCAGTTGATATGGCGTGAACTTGGTGGATGTATCCACCAGATGTGTATCCACGTAGAAAAATTCCAGCCCGTATTCAGCAAGAATCTGCTCCACACCCTCGCGATAAAAGGCCTGTTTGCCCTGCGATGGATTAGAGACATTTACAGGAACCGGAAAATTCCACATGCCCGCTGGACGATAACCACATTCCGGCAGCCAGATACCACGCGGCTTTCTTCCGAAAAAGCGCATGTGCGTCTCTACACCGGTCTTGACCTGTGCCCTGATGGAGGCGTCTGTTCCCAGTAGAGGGAAATATCCATGTGTGGCGCCACAGGTAATGATCTCAATTGCGCCTGAATCGTAAAATCGCTTAAATCCCCGGATTATGTCAGAGCCAAGATCATCAAACTGGCGAAGCGCCTGTTCATAAAATCCCTGCCAGAACCGCGCCACTTCCACCATATGGTCATCGCCCTGCCTGCCGAAATCTGCCGCGTCAATATGCGCGGCCTTGATCTTGCGTATCAGGTACTTGGGAAATTCGTCCTTGAAAACGGGGTGCGAGAGCTGCTCCAGCAGGATGGGAGACAAATTTACGTTCGCCTTCAGTGCCGTGCCTTGCTGCTCTAATTCTTCGAAAACTCGGATAAGTGGGAGGTATGTTTCTGCGGCGGCTTCATGCAGCCACTCCATTCCGTGCGGCCACGTGCCGTGGTTCACAACATACGGTAAATGAGAGTGGAGAGCGAATGTTACAAAGCCCAGCGAATTTTCTGGAAGTTTCGTTTTCATGAATTCCATTAGCCCACAGGAAGAAATGCGCGCGGGGCCTCTCTCTAATAGATGCAGTCACGCAAGAGTAAAATCCAAGTTTACTACAAGTATGGCTGAGCAGAGCTGTGGCTCTACGGCTTGAGAGAAGGCCGTTGCATGAAAACGCAGATTCAGGAGCTACGAATCAGCTCTGAGCAATTTTGAAAGTAAGCGGCTGCGATGCGGGCTCTTTCCCGCCCGGAAGTTGTTTTTCTGACAACAGGTTGGCTACTGAATCGCTCAAACTTACGCAATTGCAGCCGCGACGCTTGGACTCATACAATGCTTCATCCGCATAGCGCAAAAGGATATCGGGCGTAAGCACGCCATCCTGTGAAAATGAAATCCCGAAAGATGCAGTGATCTTGCCCAGTGCGTGTCCGGCGTGTTGCAATTCCAGCTTGGCAACCAAGTCGCGCATTGCTTCCGCGCGCTCGCGTACACTTTCCAGTGACGTGTCCGGCAGGACCATCAGGAACTCTTCACCGCCATACCGGCAAACAATATCTTCCGTGCGCACGGAGCGGCGCAGCAATGCGCCTACTTCTTTCAGCACAATGTCTCCGGCTGTATGGCCAAAGTTGTCATTGAATGCCTTGAATTTGTCGATGTCCGCCATGATCACGCCCAGGCCGGAATGATGTCTGCTGGAACGATGCAACTCCTGTTCCAGCGCGGCTTCAAGGAATCGCCGATTGTACAGGCCAGTAAGCGGATCGCGAATGGATTGATCATGCAATTTTTCGCGCAGACGCAGGTTGGCCAGACGCAATGCCGCATATTCGCCGCTTTGCTGAATCATTGCCAATCGCCCGGCTGACAATACATCAGAAGTGGGAACGCTGATGTGCAGCACGCCCAGCGTTTCGCCCAAGGCCGCCAGAGGCAGGCACAAATAAGCATCAGGAATGCTGCCGCTGAAGTGCCGGCAGGAGAGTCCCTCAGAAGTTTCAACACGCAAATGCAGCCTTCCACCGCGCATCGCGCAGCAATCTTCCGGCGATAGTATGTGTTGCGTAGGGCTCAGGGAATCTCCCCAGCTTGCCATCACGCCCATAAGATTGCGTGAGTTATCAATGGCAAATACCGCTCCCGCGCTGTTGGGAGCAAGTTTTTGCGCGTATGCTCCTAAAACTTCATAGGCCTCAGGCGGGTTAATACAGATCTGCAAGTTGTTTTGCAGTTCATTCAGCAGCTTGCCGCTTTCTGTTTCAACCTGCAATTGCTGCAGTGATCCTTCCAGCCTGGTCTGCGCATTCAATGCGGTTTGTTCAGCAATACGAAGCTTTTTGGATTCGCGCAGAACCAGCAGAAAAAGAACCGCCATGAATGCAATAAATACGCCAATGCGAACCGATACGCTGCGTTCCACATCATGGGCGCGGTTACGCGCAGCTTCATTCCGCTGGCTGAGCAATGCTTCTTCAGCATCTTTAAACTTCTGAATTCCGTCCCGCACGCGATCACGGTTGCGGTCTGCATCCGGGGTATGGAAAATCAGCAGCGTCTTCGTCGTGCGCAAATTGTCGCGCAATTGCTGCAACTCAGCCTTTATGGATTGGCGCAGACTTGCGATTCTCTCTGGATAGCCTTCATCATCTTTCGTCATTACAGCAATGCGGTCCAGCCGCATCCATACCTGCGCCACGGCGTCTTCAAATGTGACCAAATCTTCTTTTTCCGGGGTCAGCACGTAGTGCAATGCGGCTTCGCGGGCGTCTTGCAGCCCATCTTCCACGCCATCCATTTCGTGCAGCACATTATTCGTGCGCTCCACAAAAGCCTGGGAGTTCAGCAGCTCACGGGTGCGGGAAAAGCTGTCCCACGCCAGGGCCACTAAAAAGCAAAGCATTAGCACGAAAGCAAAAGGCAGGAGTTTTCGCGCATCGATCACGCTACTGAGCACGTTTTTACTGCTATTGGTTAAATCAAGACGCATGAAGCACAATCCCGGAAAACGCGTTTTTTGGGGGTGGTCGGCCAATGATACATTAACTTGGTGTTAACTGGAGCAAAATTCGAGCGTGCTGTGTCGATTATGGCCCGGCTTCGCGCTCCCGGTGGATGTCCCTGGGACCGCGAACAGACTTTCGACACGATTAAGCGATATACCCTAGAAGAAACCTATGAAGTTCTGGAAGCCATTGATAACAGAGACTGGAAGGAGCTTACCGGAGAATTAGGCGACTTGTTGCTGCAAGTCTTGTTCTATTCGGAAATGGCACAGGAAGAGGGTTTGTTTTCAATCGATGACGTGCTGGATACGCTCAGCAACAAGCTGATCCACCGCCATCCGCATGTTTTTGGCGACGTAAAAGCAAACGACTCAGCCCAGGTGCTTAAGAATTGGGAAGAGCTGAAAGCAGAAGAAAAGAGAAAAAGTTTGCAGACTAGTGGCGAAAACTTGCAAGTTAAGCCACCGCTTTTGCTGGAAGCTGTTTCTTCTAAAATGCCCGCCTTGCAGGAAGCGCACAAAATCAGTTCTAAAGCTGCGCATGTAGGTTTCGATTGGCCTGCAATCCAAGGTTTGTTTGAAAAACTTGCGGAGGAGACGCGCGAATTACAGGAACAGATACAGAGTGTTCCCGAAAATTCCACACCGGACAGGCCGAAAATTCCTGAGGAGGTTCGTGAGCGCGTGGAAGGGGAAGTGGGCGATCTCTTTTTTGTTCTGGTGAACATAGCGCGGTACCTTTCCGTGGACCCGGAATCTGCCCTGCGGCGAACCAACAGAAAATTCCGCCGGCGTTTTGGCTGGGTGGAAGAGCAACTGCGCGCACAGGGGCGCACACTGGAGCAGGCAACGTTGGACGAAATGGAAACGCTATGGCAGCAGGCCAAGACACAGGAGCACGCAGAATGAGCGCTCCCGGTTCGGGAACTGATCAAATCACTATCAGGATGTGCGAAGGCATTGCGGAACTCAATGCCTGTGTTGCTCTGCAAAAGGAAGTGTGGCGATTTGACGATATAGATTTGATCCCGTTACGCATGTTCGTGGTCAGCCAGAAAATCGGCGGCCAGGTGATTGGCGCATTTGTTGGCAAGGAATTAATAGGTTTTGCTTTTTCCATTCCCGGTAGCCGCGCCGGACACGCCTATCTGCACTCCCACATGTTGGCCGTGCGTGACAGCTTTCGCAATCATGGGCTGGGGCGGCGACTAAAGCTGGCCCAGCGCGAGGATGCCATTGCCAAAGGCTTTGAACTCCTGGAATGGACGTTTGATCCACTGGAGATCAAGAATGCGCACCTGAATTTGTGCCGTCTTGGCGCAATTACACGCCGCTACAGCATTAATCATTACGGGCACTCATCGTCGCCTTTGCAGGGGGGCTTGCCTACAGACCGCCTTGTGGCCGAGTGGTGGATCAAGTCAAAACGCGTGGTGAATCTGCTGGAGAAAAATCAATCTCCAGACTTTAAGGTTGAACAGCGTATTGAAGTGCCGGCGCAGATTTATACCTGGAAGGCATCTGATATTGACCGTCCTAAAGCGGCAGAAGTGCAGAAGCGTAATCGTGAACAACTACGGGCCGCCTTTTCCCAGGGACTGGTTGCGCTGGGCTATGAGCGCGATGCTCAGGATAATGGAGCATTTCTACTGGGCCGTTGGGATGAGAACTGGTCCTACGCTTCCAGCGAAACTGATTAAATTCCGAATCAAGGGAGAAGCTTGTGAAAATTGAAGCAATTACATTGCGCGAGATTCACATGCCGCTGGTCCATTTTTTTGAAACCAGCTTTGGCCGCACTACCGAGCGCCGTATTCTGCTGGTCACCATTCATACGGATGGGCCGGAAGGCTGGGGCGAGTGCGTGGCCGGTGAAGACCCGTTTTACAGTGAAGAGTCCATTGATACGGCATGGTATGCAACCGAAAAATATCTTGCGCCTGCATTGCTGGGAAAAGCCGTTGAAAAGGGAAGTGAGACAGCAGCGCTTATTGGCAAAGTGCGCGGACATCGCATGGCCAAAGCGGCATTGGAGAACGCTGCATGGGACGCTGAGGCGCAAGCGCGTCAACTCCCGTTATGGAAGTTGCTGGGCGGAACGCAAAAAGAAATTCCTTGCGGCGTATCGATTGGAATCCAGAATTCACACGAGCAATTGCTGGAAAAAATTGAGACTGAACTAAACGCCGGATACCGGCGCATTAAGGTCAAATGCAAGCCTGGATGGGATCTGGAAGTTTTCGGAAAAATTAGAGATCGCTGGCCTGACATTGTCCTGAGTTGTGACGCCAACTCGGCCTATACGCTGGATCAAATCGAACACTTGAAAAAGTTTGACCGCTTCAAGCTGCTCATGATCGAGCAGCCGCTTTGGCATGACGATTTTTATTTTCATGCCGAGTTACAAAAGCAGTTAAAGACAAGCATTTGCCTGGATGAAGCTATTCATGGCTGGCGCGATGCGCAGGCTGCCATTGAACTTGGCGCATGCAAGATCATCAACATCAAAGTGGGGCGCGTGGGCGGATTCAGCGAAGCAGTGGCCGTGCATAACGTCGCGCATAAAGCGGGCATTCCTGTCTGGTGCGGCGGCATGCTGGAAACAGGCATTGGACGTTCACACAATATTGCGCTCTCAACTCTGCCGAATTTCACTTTGCCCGGAGATGTCTCGGCTTCAAAGCGCTATTGGAAAGAGGACATCATCGAACCTGCGGTGGAAGTTTCACCACAAGGCTTTATCAAAGTGCCTGACGCACCGGGCCGGGGCTTTAAAGTTAAGACAGACCTGATCGATCAACTGACTGTAAGGAAACAAACCCTGCGCAAATAGCCATAGCAATTTTACGCTGACACAAATAGGTAAATATACCTGTTGTGCTTCACGTGTTAGCGTTCATTAGAGCTAATATCGATCAGCGTCAGCGTTAATTTGCGGCAAATCCTAACTTCCTCTCACTGCCTGGTTCGGATCAACCTTTGTTGCCCTATGCGCGGGGAGATAGCTGGCAAATAATGCAATCACCACAAATGCCAGGGGCGCCAATACAAATGTGGTCAGGTCGCGCACGCTGATTTTATAGAGAAGCCCGGACAATATACTTGCCAGAACCCAACTCAAAATCAATGCGGTAACAAGGCCAATTCCAATCCCCACCAGCGTCAAAGTGAGTCCCTGCTTAAGGACCAGCTGGATAATGTCGGATTTCTCCGCTCCTAGGGCCAGCCGAATTCCCAGTTCCTGGCTGCGTTGGGCCACGGAATAAGCCAGCACGCCGTAAATGCCGATGATCGCCAGCACCAGAGCTGCGGCGGAAAACAAGCCAAGCACCAGCAGGATAAAGCGAGGCTGCGCGCGCGATGTATCCATCAACTCGTCCACAGTCTGGACATTCGTTACCGGCTGGTCAGGATCAATTGCGGCAATCTGTGCGCGTACGGCCGATACCATGGAGTGCGGATCGGTTGCAGTTTTCACCAACAGGTTCATGTTGCCCCAGGGAAGCTGGGGAAAAGGAATATAAACCTGTGACTGGGCATCCAGCGCAAGCCCACGATTTTTTACGTCAGCAGCCACGCCCACAACTTCCGATGCGAGTTGGCGTCCTATGATCACATGCTTGCCCAGAGGATTTTCATTCGGCCAGAAGCGCTTGGCAAACGCCTGGTTCACAATAACAACGCTGGCCGCGCCGTTTTTGTCAGCGTCAGTAAATTCCCGCCCAGCAAGCAATGGAACATGCATGGTGCGAAACCATGAAGGACTGATGGCCTCAATGATCAGAAATGGCCGCTCTGGCAACGGGACTTCCGGCTGACCTTCCGCCAGCATGGGTGTAATGCGTTTGGGGGTAAGCGGAAGCGCCGCGGATATTGCCGTGGATTTTACTCCCGGCAGCGCTGAAACACGCCGCTCAAGGTCGTCAAAAAACGCAATTTGTTTTTGCGCATCGGAATATTTCACCGTAGGCAAAGAGACGTTCATGCTAAGAACGTTTTGCGAATCAAATCCCGGATCAACGCGCAGCAGCCGTGTGAAGCTGCGCACCAGCAGTCCTGCGCCGATCAACAGCAGCAAAGAAAGCGCAACCTGGCCGATCACCAACAGTCCGCGCATCTGGACGCGCTGATGCCCGCTGGTGGAGCCGCGGCCTTCATCCCGCAAGGTCTGGTTCACATTGGTTTTGGAAAGCTGCAGCGCGGGGAAAAGCCCAAATAAAACTCCTGTGAGAACGGAAATCCCCACCATAAAGATCAGGACGCGGCCATCCATGGTAATGGGAATGCCTTGCGGCAGATTATTGTTGCCGAGCGTTGCCAGATATTTAGTTGCGGCCCAGCTCAAGCCTAATCCAAAGATTCCGCCAATAAAGGCCAGCAGCACGCTTTCCGTTAAAAGTTGGCGCACCAGCATACTCCGTTGCGCTCCCAGGGCCGCGCGGACGGCAATCTCTTTTCTGCGTGAAAGCGCCCGTGAAAGCAGCAGGCTTGCAACGTTGGCGCAGGCGATCAGCAATACCACGCCCACAGCGCCAGAAAGCATCAACAGCATGGGACGGATGTTCGCCACTACCGAATCTTGCAGTCCTGTAAGCACTATGGAAAGATCGGGCTGGGCATCTGGCGCTCCGGGATTTTCCTTTTGAAATTGCTGGTGCAGAACGCTCAATTCTGAAGATGCACGTTCACGGGTAACACCCGGCTTCAAACGGCCGATAATGGTCAAATAGCCCACGCCCATGCGCAGGCGTTGCGGCGTAAACAAGCTGTGTTCAAAATACCGTGGGCTCCAGATATCAGCGGGAGCGAGAAAAGGAAACTGAATGCCCGCGGGAAGAATGCCGATCACATCATACGGCGTGCCATCCAGGGCGATTGTCTGGCCCACAATGCTTTTATCACCGCCAAACCGGCTGTGCCAGAGCGAGTCACTCAGAACGATTACGCGTTTTCCCGCAGGCTGGGATTCATCTGGCAGAAAGAAGCGGCCAAGTTGCGGCTTGACGCCCAGTAACTCAAAAAATCCTGCTGAAACGCGTGCCGATGGCACTTGCAACGGCTCGCCGCGCCCTGTGAGATTGAAATTGTCATTGGCGGCGGCTGCCACGCCGGAAAAAGACTGGCTCCGGTCATGCACCATATCAAAACGATTCAAACTGCAGCAGTGCGATTGCCCATCCTTGCCTTGCAGGTCCAGCGAGACGAGCTGCTGTGGGTCTTGATAGGGCAGCGCTTTCAAAAGCACAGAACTGGTGATGGTAAAGATCGCGGTATTTCCGCCAATGCCAAGCGCCAGGGTGAGAATAGCTGCAATGGCAAAGCCGGGATTCTTGCGCAGCATGCGCGCGCCGAAACGTAGATCTTGGAGGAAAGAGTGCATACGGGCCAATTATAGGACGAGCTGATGCAGCAAAGGTTATCTTTTACTCTTCTTCACAATCACCGCCGGGCAAAAAGACCCATTGATGGCAGCAAGAGCATGGAGGACTCCGGGAACCTGCTCTTTTCCGGCAGATCAGGCACCGGTGTTCCTTTTTTCACATACATGAGCAGTGTATTGCCAGGACGCAATTGGTGTGTGCTGAAGAGCCGGTATTTATCGCCTAATTCATTTTCCACTTCATCCTTTTGAGATTTCAGGGCGATCACAATTGGCTCCGAAGTCTGCACCACGCGTCCCCAATACCCGACATTCGGATAATCGCGCAAATACCAGGGCATGGGCCAGTGCTCGGGCGACATTACGGTGATCCCGATTTTCTCTTTAGCCGGATTTTTTGCCGCAATGGCGTCAATTTCATGGATCAGGTTCAGGAAGTCCCGGTTCGTGTGCGCATAAATGTACACGTAATTATCGTCATCGTAATGAATAAAGCTGACGTCAACTGCCTGATAAAGGGAAAAGGCAATCCCTGCTCCAGCAATGACCATGGTGAAAGCGCGCATCCCGGGTTGAAACGCCGCGCCAACGGCTTCGCCAGCCATAATGGTGAAAGGCAACAGAATGCTCAGCACCAGCCAGGGGGTCTTATATGGGACCAGTGAGTAAGCCGCTAGAATTCCCATGGACCAGAAAGCACAAAAGACAGTAAAAAAACTTCTTGCCTGCAAAAAGGCCACCAGAATGCCAAGTCCACCCAGGAGCAAAAGCGGCGCTTCTTCTGACCACATCCA
>DASRCD010000166.1:0-6854 GCA_035653315.1 Candidatus Angelobacter sp. | reverse complement strand
TATTGGGCTCGACGATAAAATATGTTTCCGATGATTGAACCGAAAAGGCAGGACTGCGGGGAGACAGGCAGGAATTGCTGCTTATGATTGGTTTAGTTGCAATTAGATATTTGGGTGCAATTAGAAATATTCGGAATAATGGCGTTTAAATTAGAAGTTCATAATGCAAACATCAGCCTATCGTTGCACGCAATATATTATCTTATGATTCCGCTCCATCTTCATTTTCAACTGAATTACTCAAGCCGTACCTGATGTTCTCTAAAGCTCACATATAGCCTGTAAAGCAGCAAAGCGTATTTGCCAACTACGATTGTGATTTCTTGTCGAAAAAATCATAATCGCAGGTCCCATAAGAAAACCTGGCCCCAAGATCCTGCTAACGGGGGGCATCGCAGCAAGTTCGATCATCCGATATACAGTTCACTGCAGTAGCCCAAATCCTTTGCTAAGCGTTTGCTAAGCGGGCGCAATGAACATCATGCTAAGCCCTCTCTGTTTAATTTTGGTTTACGTCGGAACTTTTAAGTAATGTTTTGCCAATGCGTCTCAATATGAGTGCAATCTCAATGCAAGGTGTGGGTCTTAGCCCAACGAATAGCTCTAAAAGCCCAAGCTTCACAAGTTATAAATTTTCATATTTTTTCTGTAAAATTGCCGCCTTTTGCACAGCTTCCACAGATGTTCCACAAATTTTTGTCAGCAGGTTCATACAATTGCAACAATTGTTAGATAGGATTGCACAGAAAAATTATGCGGGAAAAATAGATTCCTAGACATGTGTCCACGGGGCCGTTATGGCACCTTGGATTTCCCACAAATCCCGCCAGGCGAGTCCCTCACAGGAGAGAAAGTAATGATGTCACGCTTTTGGAGTTCAATTCAACGGCTAGTCACAGTAGCGCTTCTCGTCGCAGTATGCGGCGCAGTGCTCTATGCGCAGTCCACCACCGATGGCGCCATTGGTGGCACTATATATGACAGCAACGGAGCTGTGATCGCTAACGCTACCGTGATTGTTCACAACAACGGCACGAATTCAGAGCAATCCGCAACCACAGATGCCTCCGGATATTTTCGTGTAACCAAACTGCAACCCGGTTCTTATACGGTTACAGTCAAAGAACAGGGATTCGCGCCTTTTAAGGCTGAACAGGTCATTGTTCAGGTTGGCAGCGTTACAGACCTTTCCCCGCGTTTGGCAATTGGCGGAAGCACGGAAACGGTTGAAGTTTCCGCAGAAGCGCCAATGATCAATACAACATCAGGCGACTTTGCTCCAACCGTGGACCAGGAAGCTATTTCCAACCTGCCTATCAACGGCGGCCGCTGGTCTGATTTTGCTCTTTTAACTCCAAGCGTGGTCAGCAATGGCAGCGGTTTTGGTCTGCTGAGCTTCCGCGGCATTAGCGTTCTGCTTAACAACAACACGGTTGACGGTGCAGACAACAACCAGGCTTTCTTTTCTGAAGAGAGGGGCCGTACACGCGCCGGCTACTCCACAGCAAAAGCCGCAGTGGAAGAGTTCCAGGTCAACACCTCAGATTACTCGGCGGAATATGGACGCGCTGCAGGTGGCGTGGTCAATACCGTTACCAAGAGTGGCACCAATAATTTTCACGGTGAAACATATTTTTACGATCGCGACAATGATTGGGGCGCAACCAACCCATTCTCCACTATCGCGCAGGGTTCTGGCACCACCTTTACGCAGGTA
The DNA here is from genome assembly GCA_035653315.1 of Candidatus Angelobacter sp. GTDB lineage: Bacteria > Acidobacteriota > Terriglobia > Terriglobales > Acidobacteriaceae > Angelobacter. Next base: position 5,137 of record DASRCD010000166.1, on the reverse strand, counting down.
CCTTTCAAACCCACAGACTGGCGCAAGATGGCGGGTTTGGGCATCGGCGGCCCGGTAATCAAAGACAAGCTGTTCTTCTTCTTTGCGTATGACTGGTATCATCGCAACTTTCCAGGCACGGCGATCCCGGGCAGTTCGACGGCTTTCTTTGGCCAGGCAACACCAGCAGCCGCAACACTGAACACCATTGCGACAAAATTGGGTGTTACTACAACACAAGCACAGCAGCTCTACTCCAACCAGTTCAACGGCCTTGTCAGCATGCTCGGTCCAACCCCGCGTGAGGGCGAACAGACAATCTGGTTCCCCAAGGTGGATTGGAATATCAATGACAAGAATCACGCTGAGTTCTTAGTAAATCGTATGCGCTGGGCTTCGCCGGCTGGCATCCAAACCCAGGGCACCAATACCTTTGGCATTGCCAGCTTTGGCAATGATTTCGTGAAAGACACATGGGGCGTAGCAAAACTGAATACATTCTTTACGCCCTCATTAGCCAATGAAATTCGCTTCCAGTACGGACGTGACTTCGAGTTCGAAAATAATCAGACACCAACGCCTTATGAAATCAATACTTTGGTGAATACGCCAACCTTCACGAACCCGCTAGGTTTGCCTCCACAGGTGAGCATCACCAATGGCTTTACTTTTGGTACCGCCAACTTCCTGGAGCGCCCGAAATTCCCGGACGAGACCACCACACAAGTTGCCGATACCGTTACCTGGAATCACGGCAAGCACAACTTCAAGTTCGGCATGGACGTGAAGCACACGCACGACATCTCGCAGAACCTGCGCAACCAGTTCGGATCATTCAGCTACTCAAGTGTTAGCAACTACATTCTTGACGCACTGGTTACCGATGGCTGCACCGGAACAGGCGGAGTCGCCATTCCCTGCTACACCAACTTCACGCAGGCCTTTGGCCCTCTTGGTTTTGAATTCTCAACTAATGACTACTCCTTCTTCGTAGCCGATGATTGGAAGATTCTCCCGCGCCTGAGCCTGTCACTGGGCGTGCGTTATGAGCGTGAGCAGTTGCCTGATCCATTCAGCAACCTGATCAATCCAGCAGTCCCGCAAACCAGCCACCTGCCGAGCGACAGCAATAACATTGGCCCGCACATCGGCTTTGCTTATGACATTACCGGCAGCGGCAAGACTGTGGTCCGTGGCGGTTACGGGATCTACTACGGCCGCATCATCAACTCCACAATCTTTAATGCTCTGAGCAATACCGGTACATCTGCCGCACAGCAGACGTTCAGCTTCAGCGCTTCAGCCACATCCCCTGTGTTCCCCAAAATTCTGGGTGCGGCTCCAACTGCATCAGCCACTGCCGCTCCGGCTGTGACCTTCTTTGATCCAAATTTCCAGGCCCCGCAGATTCATCAGTTTGATTTAATTGTTGAGCGGCAGCTCGGCTGGAACACCGCCCTGACTGTAAGCTACCTGGGCAGCCTGGGACGCGAACTTCCTGACTTTGCCGATATCAATATCTGCACCAGCGCCACAACGGGACCTAACTGCGCCAACCCGGCTAATCAGCCTTCCACTGTTACGTACCGTGTGCTGAACGGCGGACCGCTGGCAAACGTCAGCCCCACTTACACCACAACGCTTTTCAAGTCCCGCGCCAACACAGCCTTCGGAGCAGAGACGGACATCTTCAGCGGCGTTAACAGCAACTACAACGCTCTTTCAGTGCAGTTGAACCACCGCATGAACCACAACATTCAATTCTCTGCCAATTACACCTGGGCGCACGCTCTGGACTTTGGCCAGAATGAAACAACGTTCTCTGACACAAATGACCTGTTTGCCCCCGGCAACATTCAGTCCGAGTACGGAAACTCCATTTACGACGTGCGTCATCGCTTTGTCTTCAGCTCTGTGATGACTTCACCCTGGAAACACGATGGATGGCTCAGCTACTTTACCGATGGCTGGTCCTTCGCTCCGATCTTCCAGGTCCAGTCTGGTCTGCCATTCTCACTCGGTACCAGCGGCAACGCTCCCGGCGGAGTTCCGGGCGGCGGCGGCGTGAACGGTTCCGGCGGCGCGTTCCGGATTGATGACGTAGTTGGACGCAATACTTTCCGTTTGCCTACCACTTGGGTGCCTGATCTTCGCATTTCGAAGAACATCCAGGTAAAAGAACGCTATACTGTTGAGCTTTCAGCAGACATGTTCAACGTGGCCAACCATGTGAACGTGACCGGCGTATCCACCACTGGCTACACGGTTTCAACTGGTACCGTTCCCACACCGAGCGGAAACATTGTTTGCAGCGCTGCTGCTCCGTGCCTCAACTTCAATACCAGCGGCCCAACGCCGGCCACCGGCTCACCCTTTGCTACGGTGTTCGGCGTGCCGAACAGCGCAAACAGTAACTTTATCTACTCACCCAGACAAATCCAGTTGGGTGCCCGGATCAAGTTCTAAACTGTATCAATCAATTGGACGCGGCAGCTTTGGCTGCCGCGTTTTTATTGTGTGAATTTTCATGCAAGCACAATTGCCGAACCTGTGCCAGCTTATTACAATCAGCAGGAACCATCTCTCTCGCCAAGCAAATTTTGCTGGATACGCGCCATTTGATCCCGAGGCCGCTTTGAAAAAAATTATTGCTCTCCTGCTTCTTGTTACTTTTACTGCCACTCAGCTTTTTGCCTGGGGCCCCAAAGGTCACGCGATTGTGGCCGATATCGCCAACGACCATCTCACGCCTGTTACTAAGCAGAATATTCAATTGCTTCTGAGCAATGACAGTCTTGCTTCCATCGCCAGCTGGGCCGATCAGGTCAGAAAAGACCATGATGAAGCTTATGACTGGCACTTTGTCGATATTCCAAAAGATGCGCCGGGCTTTTCTGAACAGCGTGACTGCTTCCGCCCGCAGGACAAGCACAAGAACGCCGATATCGACCACCACAACTGCGTAGTGGACCGCATTGAAATTTTTGAGAAAGTTCTGGGTGATGAGAATGCTTCCCGCGCGGACAGGCTGGAGGCGCTTAAATGGGTGGTCCATTTCGTGGGCGATCTCCATCAACCGCTGCACGCGATTGATGAAGCCAAAGGCGGCAATGATATTAAGCTGCCGGTTTTTGGCTCAGCCAAATGCGGTGATTATGACTGTAACCTCCACTGGGCTTGGGACACACTTCTGCTTGAACATACCGGCTATTCAGAAGAGGAATACGTAAGCCGTCTGGAAAAAATGATTAGAGAAAAACATCTGGAATCGCAGGCCGGCGGAACTCCGGAAGAGTGGGCCAATGAATCCCATCTGGAAGCACGCAAACTTTTTGATCCCGTTCCAGCTTCTATAGATGAGCAGTATTACCAGTCGCATATTCAACTGATAAATGAAAAGCTTGCTCTGGCTGGACTGCGGCTGGCCCAAGTCCTGAACACTACTCTGGGAAAAATTTCCACGGATAAACTTAAACAGGATTTAGAAAAACATTCCTGAAGATGAATGCGGGAATTCACTTACTTAGCATTGACCACGGCGGCTGCAAAAGCCGCCTGAATTTTGCTTCAAACAGCAAGAACAGATAAGCAGTACACCTTCCAAATACGCTATCATTAGTTAACCAAAACCTAGTTTCATTGTGGTAGGCGGACCAAAGTGTTTCGAGGGTTCCGTCTAAGCCAGGCCCAAATCAGAAAGGCTCGATTTTAAATTTTTGCGGCGCAAGTGCTGCTCAACGAACAAAGAAGTACAAGGAACCGTATAGGTTTGTATGAATACCCCCACACCTCCCCGGCATGACCTGAGTTCGCTCCGCATTGACGACCATTCTCGCCGGACCGGCAAAACGGGTAAACGGCTCGGCATGTTTGCCGCTGCTCTGGGAGGACTTTTACTGATTGGAAGCATCCTGCTTGCTTTCCGCACGCAGAAGCCTGTGGTTGAAGTAGCCACGGCGCGTCCTGCAAGCGGGGCCAAAGCGGAAGCACTGTTAACGGCCAGCGGCTACGTTACGCCGCGGCGTCGTGCCACGGTGGCCGCAAAAGTTACAGGACGTGTGGAGCAGATTTACGCAGAAGAGGGTCTTCGGGTGAAGTCAGGGCAGGTATTGGCCACGCTCGATTGCTCGCAACCCATGGCCGCTCTTACGTCGGCCAAACGGGACCGTGATGCCACGGCCGCAACCCTCGCCGATCTGGAAGTGCAGTCCGCAAATGCTGACCGTGAAGCCACCCGCTCTCAGGGATTGCACACGGCTGGAATCATCAGCCCGCAGGCGCTTGACGCGGCAAAAACCACAGCGGAAAGTTTGCACTCCAAAATTGCTTTAACCAAAGAACAGATTCGCGCATCCGATGCCCGGATCGCCGTCTCACAACAGGATGTGGACAACTGCACAGTCCCGGCGCCGTTTGATGGAATTGTAGTTTCCAAGGACGCTCAGCGTGGTGAGATTGTCTCACCGCTATCCGCTGGCGGCGGTTTCACGCGCACCGGCATTGCCACGCTTGTGGATATGAACTCGCTTGAGGTTGAAGTGGATGTAAATGAATCGTATATCGCGCGTGTGAAAAAGGGCCAGCGTGTGATCGCGGTATTGGATGCATATCCTGATCGCGAACTGCCTGCCGTAGTTCGCACCGTGATCCCCACGGCAGACCGGCAAAAAGCCACAGTCAAAGTACGCATTACTTTTGACAAGCTGGATGACACTATCCTGCCGGACATGGGCGTGAAGGTTTCATTCCTGGGGGCCGAGCCGGCAAAGAATGCCGGCAATGTAAAAGCCCTGGTTCCCAAATCGGCCATTCTCAGCGATGCGGGAAAACCGATTGTGTATCTGGTGAAAGACCAGAAGCTTGAGCGGCGCGCCGTGAGCGTGGGCGCGGAACGCGGCGGAGATGTGGAGATTATGGCGGGTATTTCTCCGGGTGACGCGCTGGTAGTGCATGGCGCTGAAAAATTGCATGAAGGACAGTCCGTGGAAGTAAAGCAGTAGGAGGGGTGAAATGGTTCGTGTGGATGGAAGCGGCGGCTCAAACAGCTTGATTAACGTGCGCGGCATGGGCAAGACATATTCCCGTGGCGGCGAACAGATTCACGTTCTGCAAGCCCTGAACCTGGATGTGGAGCAGGGTGAATTTGTGGCTTTTATGG
>DASRCD010000165.1:0-4664 GCA_035653315.1 Candidatus Angelobacter sp. | reverse complement strand
AAGCGCCCACTTTGCGAGATGCCCACGGCATAAACGCGCTTCACTGGAGCTGTCGCCTGCGGATCATATTTCAAATAGGAAAGAAAATCCCGCACCGCTGCCAAACCAACTCCCACCACGCGCGGGTCCTTTGCCGTATATACAAGCTCGTAGATTTTGCCGGAAACAAATCCGCTGTTGAGATGAACATAATGCGGATCATCCGTTAATTTGCCTTGTACCACATGGGCAAAGCTCCATTCAGTTGCTGGGATAATCTTCCGCTTGCCTCCTGGCGTATCGCGGACCGTCAATTGGTTCTTCTCACTTTTAGGATTGTCCACTGGATAACTGGAGCCGCCATCGGGGCCAAGCAGGATGTGGCCTAGGGGCATGTCATCGCGCTTTTCTGCCAGAGTAAAGTCTGAGCGAACCAAGCCATGAATCTCTTTACCACCGGCGTCATGCGCTACCGGCGCGGTGAGCCGTAGATGGTCGCCTTGCGGGGAAAGATCCGCCTCCCAGCCGATCCATGCGATCGTGTATCCCTGGCGCATAAGGAAGCCGTCGCCGAATTCTCCTTCTCGTCCATTCGCCAGAAAAACAATGCCGCGCCCGCCGCGATTGGAAACTTCAAACAGCACGCTCTGGTTTCCCTTGGCCATATCTTTCGGCTTGAGCAGGTAAAGATCAGCGGAGAATTCAACTTCGCCCTGAGCGTTGCGCGGTGCTTTATCCAGATCAACAATCTGCTTGTTGTGCAAATTGCTGGGATTTACCGCAAAGTAAACTCTGCCTATCACCTTTTCATAGGCCCCAGCCGCGCCAAATGGTTTGCCATCCTGAATGTCCGCGCGAGAGGTGATCTCCACCCGCACCACGCGGGCATGCATGGCTGAAAATAAAATTATGATCGTAAAAAGCGTGTATATCGCGCGCGATGGGAAACGCATCTGTGTGCCCTCCGAAGGTGATACAGTTTACATGATTGCGTGCGAACCCATTCTTACAGTGCAGTAATACAATTATGTTTCATCAGGATGTCGGGCCAAAAATAGAAATTCACGAGGGGCGTTTAAGGAATGAAGAAGATTTTCGCTTTCACGCTGGCAATGTTTTTAGCTTCCATGGCTGTTCAAGCCCAGCAGCATGAGCAGGAGCGGTTGCGCCACTCCGGCGAAGTTTTAATGGAGATACTGAACATCCCGGACAATATTCCCAAATACTGGCTGGACCGGGCAGAGTGCGTGATCATCTTTCCCTCAGTAAAAAAGCTTGCCATTGGCGTGGGTGGCAGCTACGGACGCGGCGCCATGAGTTGTCGCAGTGGAGCAACATTTACCGGCCCATGGGGCCCGCCGGCTTTGTATGCGCTGGAAGGCGGCAATATTGGTTTGCAACTTGGGGGGCAGGCTACTGACTTTGTGCTATTGGTAGTGAATCCTAAAGGCGTGAATTCAATTCTGAAGAGCAAAATCAAATTGGGCGGCGATGCCGCTGCAGCCATTGGTCCCAAAGGTCGCGATGCTGAAGCTGCCACAGACGCACTCATGCATGCGGAAATTCTTACTTATTCACGCTCACGTGGGCTGTTTGCCGGTGTCTCACTGGAAGGCTCCACCTTGCGGCAGGACAACAACGCCAATGAGAAGGTATATGGCCGGAAAATTACAGCGCGGGAAATTGTGCTGCAACGCATGGTTGGTACTCCTCAGGCAGGACAATTGATGGTGACGGCACTGGAAAAAGCTTCTCCCAAAAACCTGTCAGACCCAAAGTCGCTGCAGAATCCGGAACCGGTGGCACATCCGGTAAAGAAGAACTGAGGGAGCAATTTGAAAGCACAACTGGCTTCCTCGCCCAATAAACATGGCGCAGTTTGAAATCGGCTGGTGAAAGCTGGAGTTGGAAGAACCGAAAAGAGCAGGATTAAAAGACGCTGGTTTGAAAGAGAAAAGCACATGCGTATTCACTTAAGTTGGCTTAGCTTCATTGCTGCATTGCTTATGTTGCCGGCCTGCCTTGGTGCTGCCGGATCGTCGGCTTATGAGCAATCCGTTGAGAAGTGGCGGCAGGACTACCAGAACAAGCTCACCTCTGATACTGGCTGGCTGACTGTTTCCGCGCTGCTATGGCTGCATGAAGGCGAGAATCGCTTTGGCTCCGCCAGCGGTAATGACGTTGTACTGCCTGCGCCAGTTCCTGCCATTGCCGGCCATTTTGATCTCCATGATGGAAAAGTTACGGTGCATGTGAATCCCGGCGTTTCCATTACCATGGGTGGGAAGCCGGTTGAAACCACGGAACTGCGACCCGATTCGGCAGAAGATCGCTTGGTCATTGGTGATCTGACTTTCTACGTGCACGCGAGTGGCACGCGCATGGCTATCCGCTTGAAAGACAAAAACAGCAAGCTTCGCCGCGAGTTTCACGGCCTGCACTGGTATCCGGTGAATGAAGCGTATCGGTTCAATGCGAAATACGTGGCTTACCCTTCACCGCGCGAAGTTCAGGTTGAGAACATTCTCGGTGACCGAGGGCCTGGTTATCTGGTGGGTTATGTGGTTTTCAGCATGAACGGCAAAGAGTACCAGCTTGATGCGGAAGACAATGGCGACGGCAGCCTATTCATTGTGTTCCGCGATCTTACCAGTAAAACTTCCACCTATCAGGCAGCGCGCTTTCTTGATACCGATCCACCCAAAGACGGAAAAGTGGAAATCGATTTCAACAAAGCGTATAACCCGCCGTGCGCTTACAATCCCAACACAACCTGCCCGTTGCCATCGGAAAAAAACCGTTTGCCAGTGGAAATTCCTGCGGGCGAGAAACGCTACCACAACTAAAGCGTTTGTTACACTCAAAGTATGGCCAAGATCGCTTACCTTGAATGTACAAAATGTGGAGAACATCTGAGCGGCGCGCAGCCGCAAACCATCTGCCCGAAAGACGGCGGCTCACTTTATGTCCGCTATGATCTCACAGCGCTGAAAGGCAAATTTACGCCGGATTCTCTGCGTGGCCGCGTGGCAACCATGTGGCGCTACCATGAAGTTTTGCCGGGTGACGTTCCGGTGACGCTGGGTGAAGGTTTTACGCCTATGTTGCCCAGCCGTGAAAATCTAAACGTATATATAAAGGATGAAGGCCTGAATCCCACGGGATCATTCAAGGCGCGCGGTCTTTGTGCCGCCGTGACCATGGCTAAACAATACGGATTGAAAAAGCTGGCTGTGCCTTCCGCCGGCAACGCAGCCAGCGCTCTGGCGGCATATTGCGCCGCTGCCGGAATTGAAGCGTATATCTTTATGCCCAAAGACGTGCCCTTGGCGAACCTGGTGGAATGCAAAGCATATGGCGCAAACGTAACCCTGGTGGATGGGCTGATTTCTGACTGTGCTCGCCTGGTGAATGAACGCAAGCAGGCGGAAGGCTGGTTTGAAATCGCTACGCTCAAGGAGCCTTTCCGCGTGGAAGGGAAGAAGACCATGGGCTATGAAGTGGCCGAGCAACTCAACTGGGAATTGCCCGACGCCATTTTTTATCCTACGGGCGGCGGCGTTGGCATGATCGGCATGTGGAAAGCCTTTGATGAAATGGAGCAGCTTGGCTGGCTTAAGTCTGGCAGCAAGCGGCCCAGGATGGTTGCAGTGCAGGCCGCTGGATGTGCTCCGGTAGTGAAGGCCTGGAATGAGCATAAGAATGTGGCTGAAGTTTGGCAGAATGCCCATACATCCGCCGCGGGTTTGCGGGTGCCTAAGCCATACGCTGACTATATTGTTCTGGACATCATCAAGCAAAGCAATGGGACCGCCATTGCGGTTTCAGATGATCAGATCATGCAGGCTGTGCAGGAATGGGCCAGCAAAGAAGGCGTTTTTGCCGCGCCGGAAGGCGCAGCCTGCCTGGCTGCTTGTAAAATTTCTCTGGAGCAGAAGTTCCTCAAGCCCACAGATAAGGTGGTCCTGTTCAATACGGGTTCAGGCCTGAAATATATTGATGTGGTTGCGAAAGCTTTGAAGATTGAAGCCATGTAATTCCGCAGTTCTGGCTTGAAAGTGAAAGGAGCTTCTGTGAATCGAGCAAGACCAATCATCCAGCTTTTTTTTAGGTCTATGTTTTTGCAGCTGCTTACAGTAGGTGCTTTTGGCCAGATGCCGTCCCTCTCTCCACTTCCCAGGACAGGTGAACTATCAAGGCCCACGGACAATAATAAATTCACCTTCGTCATCGCTGGCGATAATCGTCCGGCAAAAAAAAGCTGCAAGCAGCCGCCAACACCAGGGAGGATTTTTGCTGACGTTAAAGCAATGAATCCGCCTGCGGCTTTTGTGCTCTGGACGGGAGACACCATTTCCGGGAAAGAGCCCGATAAGCCAAAGCGAATTGAAGAGGAATACAAAGAATTTCTGGAGATAGCCGCCATGGCCGGTATTCCGGTTTTTAATGCGCCCGGCAATCATGAAATGAATGATGACAGCAATGTTCCCTCCAGGGAAATGAAAGACCTTTATAAGAAATACATGGCCGGAACTTACGGCGCCTTTAATTACGGGAACTCCCGATTCATCGCACTGGACAGCGAAAATGAACCCTCTAAAAAGAACGCTTCTGAGGTAACCACCGCTGAAGGTGAAGCCAAAAATGAAGCTCCGGGAGCGATCACAGAAAAGCAGCTTGAATTA
>DASRCD010000164.1:0-3436 GCA_035653315.1 Candidatus Angelobacter sp. | reverse complement strand
TTTCATGTATTCACCAGCCATTTGATGATTTGAACAACAATGGCAAAGGTGGCGGCCGTGGATCCGGATGAATTCCAGCGTCCTGTTTGCACCGTGGGCCATGAATCGACGATTGGCCCGACAGGCGACGAAATCAAACAGGTGCAGAAGCTCTATATCATCACTCCGTTCTTTGAGACCAATCCAGCGGAACCGGCATTTACCCCTGAATTGGGTGCTGCGCTCAAGAGCCTATTTGGTTTTGTTCCCGATGCCTTTAAGATCCACCCCGGCGTGGCCGTGCAATGCCCCGAGCCTGGACCGCCGACAACAGCCCAGACTGGCGCTCCCGGCACCTGCACCATGCACAGCAGCCAAATTGATCTTGGTCCACTGCTGGGTCAGCTGGGCGCAGTGCCAAAAGACACAGCAGTGATTACGCCAACCATCAATCACAGCCACATCATTGACCAGCAATTACACACAAGCCCAATCTGGTGGCAGATTGTTTCCGTGCTGGTGACTGATCCAAGCCAGTGGCCCACAGCGGATGGAAAGCACGGCATTACTTCACTGGATAAATTGCGCCGCGCTCAATCCCTTGGACAAGCCAGCGCCGATGTTCCGACAAACTTCTTTCTGTTCTTTGGATCAGACGTGAAAGGGCACGGGCACTGAGAAGCAGCAGATGCCATTCGCGATGATCTAATTCTTTTAACCGCAAAGGACGCGGAGTACGCAACGGAAAAGAACTGAGCTAATTTCCTTTGTGATTCGGTTCGTTGCGGCTAATTTTATCTGTTTAAAATCAAGCGCCGGCAGAAACCGGCATATCAGAAATTACACCTTCAGGAATGTGATAACGCTGTGTGCGCGGCAACTTTCCCAGCAATCCAAGAGTGAAAAAGCCACCGGCAACGATGAGAAAAGTTGCAAGGCGAAGATGGCCGAGGCTTTCCGTGGAGAGATCGAAGAATTTTCCCAGCCGCCACATGGCCCAGCCGACAACCTGCGTAGGCACCACCGTCCAGACAGCAACATAAAACCAGCCCTTTTCCGCGCCTTCATTCCGCGTGGAGCGTTGCGCGCGCGGCGTAAAGTTCAAGATAGTAGCCAAAACAATAAGACCCGCCAACGGGTAATAAAGCTTGAAGAAAAGATCGTTGATGATCCAGCGTCCGGTAAAAAAATTAATACCAAGACCTATAAGGTTGATGGTGAAAGGCACCAGCAGATCAATCCATGCGGCGGTGTAACAGACTACTCGATACCAGAGATTGGGTTTTGGCTCGCCGTAATGCGTAATGTAAGGCCGAGGCTCCCCGCCGGGAAGACGCCCGGCAAAGCCGCGCCATGCGCAGACGGCAGTTACAATCGCCAGCCAAATCCAGTGGCGGCGGTCTGGCCCATGCGCATAAAGATCGGCGGTAAGGTGGCCAGGAAGAATCCAGAAAACCCAGATCCAGATGGGAACATGCAGCACGCGGTAATAATTCTTGTTTCTTTCACGCTCGACGACTTTTTTCATGGGCGATCAAATTTTAATATGGGGGAAGATCAACCGCAAAGGATGCGAAGAACGCAAAAAACTCAAGAGACTTGTACTACGGATTTGCGCGGGAACGCGGATTCAAAGTAACAACAAAATCTCACCACGGATGAACACGGATGACACTGAATTAAAAATTTACCCAGAGAGCGGCAGAGAACGCTGAGAATAAATTCTTACAACACAGGCCACAGAGAACCACGAAGAAAAGTGCCGAAAAATAGAATTAAATTCCTTTCGCGACCTTTGTATCCTTTGCGGTCAAACTTTTTTTAAATGCCTCTTTCATTTCACAATAGGCCTGCACGATCAGCTCGGGCTGGTCGAGATGAATCCAGTGAGCGCTTTTGGCGGCGATGATGTGCTTGCCATGAAGAGAGCGGTCAGCAATCGCTTTATGCTCGGCCAGGCGCACCGGCGGCTGATGTGCGCCGGAAATTACCGTGACGGAAATGTGCGATGGTATCTCGCATGCGGAAACTTCAGCAGCACAGGCAGGCAGACTCTTGATGTAGCGGGCCATGGTCCAGAAGAATTTTCCATTGCTCCATCGTTCGCGAATCAGGCGAATAGTTGGGGGCGGCAATTTTGTCAGCTCGCCAAGAATGCGTGAACCTGTTTCCGTTGCTTTCGAACCAAATATCCGCAATACCCTTTTGGGTACGGCATTGTTGCCGCGCTGCAGCAGCCAGAGACAAAAACGAACAACTCCTAAAGCTCCGAGCACCGCTCCAGCACGGGAAAACCAGACGCCCCGTCGAAGCTGCCAACGTTGAACGCTGTGAGGCTTGATCCACTCTTCAGGGGTAAGCGGATCAATCAGAATCACGCCTGCAAGCTCATCTGGAAAGCGGTGCGCGTACAGGCGGAGTATGTATCCGGCGAAAGAATGGCCTGTAACCACGTATGGTCTAGGCACGCGGGCCGCAGTCACCATGGCATGAAGGTCATCGGTGATGCTCTGCAGCGTGCAGGTATGATGCTGCGATTGACTCCACCCATATCCAGGACGATCGTAGCTATAAGTCGCCGCCAGTATGGCCAGTTGTGGCTGCAGGATGCTCCAGTTCAAAGAGGAAGCAGCGATGCCGGACTCAAGCACAACCGCGGGCTTGCCGCTGCCCATGTGCACAACATGCATTGGTCCGCGCTCAGTATTAAGTATTTCTCCTTGCGGCGGAAACTTGCGCGCATCGAAACGGGCAAACACCTGTTGTAACAATATCTGCAACAGCAGCACGCATAAGATGATTGCGGCCAGTAACACGTTTAGTAAAGCCTCTGAAAAGGAGCATATTTACTGCCAGGCAGCAGAGCAGCAGCTTCCCATATACTAATGGTAATGCTTTTGTCTTTATCAGCGTGCCACAAGGTTCTGGGAGCTTATGAAGCGGCGTAATTTTGTGAAGCTGCTTTCCATGGGCGCTTCCGGTTTGATTATTCCTTCTTTTTCGCGCCAAGGCTGGAGTGAACCGTGGCAGAACCCGGCGAAGAGCAATGATGCGCTCAACTATGATTACGCGCCTACCCTGCCGAAATACGTTGATCCGCTGCCGATTCCCACGGCATTGAAGCCACTGAAGAAGACCGCGAACGGGCGAGAGTATAAGGTCCGCATGGTGCAGTTCCAGCAACGGCTGCACTCACAGCTTGCTCCTACTACGGTCTGGGGATATGAAGGGCAGTATCCGGGGCCGGTGATTGAGGCTGAAGCCAATGAGCCGGTTACGATTGAGTGGGCAAACCAGCTTCCGGAGAAACATATTCTTCCCATCGATACAAAGGTCCACGGTGCTGAACCATCAAATCCGGCCGTCCGTACAGTGACGCATCTGCACGGCGCACGCACCTTGTCAAAAGATGATGGATTGCCGGAAAACTGGGTCCCAAGCGGGCAGACGTTGACTT
>DASRCD010000163.1:0-2378 GCA_035653315.1 Candidatus Angelobacter sp. | reverse complement strand
TCAAACGGAAATATGGAGACTGCAAGGACAAAGCAACTTTGTTAGTGGCAATGCTCCGCGCCTCTGGAATCCCAGCCGATCTCGCACTGCTCTCTACCGGCCCCGAGCAAGATGTAAACACAGAACTACCGGGAATGGGATTATTTGACCACGCTATTGTGTATGTTCCTGCAACAGGGACAGAACCTGAAACATGGATTGATGCCACAGCGCAGTATTACCGTGTCGGCGATTTGCCAACAATGGACTATGACCGGCTGGCTTTGGTTGTGGATGAGAGCACGACAGGGTTAAAGAAAATTCCCGCATTGACTTCTACTCATAATATTTATCGCGAAACCAGAGAATTTACACTTGCTGAAATTGGGCCGGCAAAGATAAGAGAAATTAATGAAAATACCGGCATAGCGGAAGCCGATTATCGTGATTACTACAATGGCGACGCCAAGCGTTTGCATGAAAGCACTGAAAAATATGTTAAGAGCGTTTACCTCGCCGATTCGCTGGGCGGATTTGAAAAAACAGATGCTTCCGATCTTGAAAAGCCTTTCACAGTCACATTCACCGCTAAAGGCCGCCGGGGCTATACGGACCGTGAGAATGCTACGGTCTATATTTACACAGCATCCCTCATGGAAGGATTGCCTGAATATTTCCAAACCAAGGAAGAGGCAAAAAAGGAAGGGGCTGAAGATAAAGAAGATTCCCAACCTAAAAAGCCCCGCAGGTTTGACTGGGAATTCAATACCTTTGTGCATGAATGGCATTACAAAATCATCGCTCCGCCCGGATATAAATTGCGCGCACTTCCTGCTGATAAAGAAGAGCAATTAGCCTCAGCCTCTTACAGCCAGAAATTCACCGCAAACTCTGATGGAACAATTGCTGAGGCAGTGTTCCGCTTTGATGCCGGCAAGTCGCGCCTGACTGTGGAAGAGGCTAAAAAGCTTCGCGATGCGGTCGTTAAGGCTGGCGAGGCTGAAGCCATTGTCATCTCCTTTGATCAGACCGCGTATGCGCTGCTAAACCAGGGAAAGGTGAAGGAATCTTTAGCTGCTTACCAGCAGCTAGCTGCGCTGCACCCCAAAGAGGCTCTGCATAAAATACAGCTATCACGTGCTTATCTGAGTGCCGGATTGGGTGACAGAGCGCGTGCAGTGGCAAAAGAAGCGACGATTATTGAGCCTAACTCTGCTGTTGCTTTTGGAAATCTTGGTTGGGTCATGGAACACGATCTGATTGGACGAAGATTTGGCAAAGGCTTTGATTATCAGGCGGCTGTGGCAGCTTATAAAAAGGCGCGCCAGCTCGACCCTAAGGAACTTGATCCCGAGGTGAAGGGAACACAAGTGGATTACGCCATCCTGCTTGAACATGATGCTGATGGCGTCAGGTACAGCCGGAAATCCCACATGGAAGAGGCGATTGCGGAGCTGAAGGAAGTAAAAAAACGCGACGAATCATTGGGTAAACAATATGATGACAATGTGCTCTATGATTTGTTCTATCTGCAAAAATTCAAGGATGTAATAGAGCAAGCTTCAGCGCTGCCGGGCAATGATGTTCACCGTGGGCTCATCCTTGCTTCCATTACCGCGAGCCAGGGGATTCCCGCAGCTACGAAAAAATCCCTGGAAATCGCCCCTGACGAGACAACAAGAACCAAGGCAATAGCAAATGCCGGATTGCTGCTGGTGCTTTTAAGAAAATATCAAGAAGCCGCAGAAATATATTCCCTGGAATTAAATAACCAGAGCAATACGGGGCAGATGACTGCGTTTATCAATGCCTTGCGCAATACCAGGCATATTGATGAAATCAAGATAAACCCCGCGGAGCCGCGCGATGTGGTTCAAGCCATGCTTATCTCAACTCTTGATCCGGAAACGGGCTATGAAAACGCGCTTTCATTTTTAAGTAAGGACGCCAAAAGAGATGTGGACCCGGCCAGGGACAAAGCTGTATTTCATCATGCTATTTATAATGTCAGCAAACAAGCCAAAACAGCGTCACTTTCTCTGGCTTCTCTTGCCGATATTGCAGTATCTAATGCCCGTTTTTCTACGGAAGGAGACAGTACCTTAGGCTATAAAGCTACGGTCGAAGTTTTTGGCGGTGGAACACAATACGCTTATCTGGTTCCGGAGAATGGCCAGTACAAAATTCTCCATTACTCAAGTTCATCCGCTGTGCCGGAAGAATTAGGCTGGGAGGTCCTTGCCCGATTAGATAAAAATGATTTAACAGGTGCAAGAAAATGGCTGGACTGGGCCCGGGAATCAGTCCATATCAGCAGTAATGACGATCCACTTTCAGGCCAGCCCTTCCCTCATTTTTGGACCAAAGGCCAACAAGGGGATGCCGATACCATCCGCCTT
>DASRCD010000162.1:0-5927 GCA_035653315.1 Candidatus Angelobacter sp. | reverse complement strand
CATTGAGCGGCTGGCATTTTATTTCGTCATCTTTCTGGCGATTGACTTTGTCGCTTCTGCGCTGGCATTTCTGCTGGAGCGCCGCGTGGAAGGCGCCGGCGAAGACGCGCAGCTCCTGTTGCATTTGTGGTTGCAGCGGTTCTCTTACCGGCAGCTTTTCTCCGCCGTGCTGGCCAAGACAATCAAGCGCGCCATTGATGGCAAGCCTTTTGCCTGGGACAAGCTTGAGCGCACGGCTGCCGTTTCCCAGCCGCGCACTCCGGTAAGTTCAAGCTGAAGAAGTTAGTTCGCGCCTGTTGTCATCGGCTTGATAATGTCATCCAGAAAATCTGGCTGTCCATCCGCGCGCACCAAGTGAGGATAGCGCTCACCTTCGTGATAATTCACCTGGTAGGTATTGAAGTATTCGCCATTTTCCGCCAGTACCGCAATGGGCTGCTGGTTGTGCTTTGCGGCCCGCAACGCCGCGCGCATTACATCCTTGGACCACTTGCGGCCATTCACGGCGATGATTTTCATCCCCGGCCCAAGACCAGCGGCATAGGCTTCTGAACCGGGAATCACGTCGCGCAGGTCGCCCTCTTTGCTGGCGATCAACCCCAGGGAAAAGCTCAGGTCCAGGCCGCCGCTGCTTTTTTCGCGGGCATCCATGGTGGTGTTTTTCTGGTCGGTGTAAACCAGTCTCCATCCGCCATTCGTAATACCACCCAATGGCGCACGCGGCGATTTTGAATCCAGCCGTTCGCGCAGCAATCTTGCCCAATCATTCGGGACGATCTGGTTAAGCCCGGCCACCACATCCTCAAACTTATATGTCACCACCGTAGGCGGTCCGCTCTGGCCGCCATGAAACAAGTGGCAAAAATCATTCAGGGATTTCTGTCCATTGCTCTTCTGCCGCATCAGCGTATCCACTTCCAGCCAGATCAAATACCCTTCAGGATAGTAATCCGCTGTGCGACGCCAGTTCGTCCATTCCGGTGGCGCGGCAAACAAGGTTTGCACCGAAACAGCGGTATCCTGCAGCGGACGCCAGGTGCGTCCGGCGCGATAGTCAAGCATGGCAGCGGTATAAGCCAGATTTTCACGGAACTGGTCCGGTGTCCGGAACCCAGTGCGCGCGGCAAGAATGTTGCCGTAATAATCCGTCAGACCTTCGTAAACCCACAACAGATCGCCATGCATTGGCTCCTGATAGCTGGGCGTGGCCAGCCCTGCCGGCCGGCGATACTTACCGTTCCAGGAGTGGAAAAATTCATGGGGCAGCAAATCTGCTTCAAGATCGTGGGCGGCCGGATTGCTGAACATATCTTCCGCCGCGCCATTATCGCTGGATTCATGGTGTTCCAGTCCGTGATGCGCCGTCTGATTTCCCAGGGTCAGCAGAAAGTGATATTTCGTGTAGTGCCTTGCGCCAAAGAGCTTGCCGGTTTCCGCGACTAGCTGCTTCAGGCTGGCAATGTCCCTGTCTGTAATCTGGATGGCGTCTTCACTTTCTCCCACCAGGTCAATTACGTGTGTGATTGATTCACCTGCCGGATTGATCTGCACCTGCCGGTAGTTTGCCCCGGCAATCAATGGAGAATCCACCAGCGTGGTGAGCGAGACCGGCTGGAATTCAACCGTATTACCGTTTTGCTGCGCCGGAGTGAGCGCCGTGCCGAACTTCCATCCTTCAGGCAGATGCACGGATGCTGTCACCTTTACCGTATTCGGCGAAGCACCCCTGGGATAGAGCACCACCTGGTTCCACAGCAGGTCCAGCACCTTGCTGGAAGCCAGAGAATTTGTTCCGTTATACGTGATGGTGTCATAGCTTACTTGCAGCTCTGTTACTCCTGCCGGGACCTGCAAATGAAACTGGTACATATCTTCCAAGTCGCGCTTCCATTCCAGTTCCTGCCCATTGGCTTTGAAGTGAAGCCCGGTAAAATTCTGGATTGGCCCGGTAGGCCGGTGATTTCCGGGAAGCCATTTGGGATAAACAATGTCTACCGCCCCGGATGAAACAGGAATTGTGAGCGTAGCGTGCAGGATGTTTCGAGGCGCATCCGTGGCGTCCACCTGAAGGCGTTCCGTTTGTGCGGCGGCGGATGCAACGAACAAAGTTACTGCTGCGATAACGATCCAGAAATTTTTCATGAATGGCTCCCTCGGCAGACGGACAGGATTCAGCCGCCTGATAAAAACCTGCTATAGTACCGTTTTCGCAGCAGCATTGGCGAGGGTAAATTCATGATGGTTGCAGGGATGAAATGAAAAAATGAAGATGAAAGATGACAAGTTTTCTCGCAGGGTATTTCGTTTTGCTGGTATTTATGGAATTGTGGTGCTTGCGCCCGGATTCTTCGCTGAAAAGATGCTGGCGCAGAAAATGCCACCCGCAGTCACTCATCCAGAATTCTTTTATGGGTTCTTTGGCGTGGCGCTGGCATGGCAAGTGGCTTTCCTGATAATCGCCGGCGACCCTGTGCGGTTCAGCCCTATCATTCCCGCCGCAATTCTGGAAAAATTTATTTACGTTGCTTCGTGCACCGTACTGTTGATGCTGGGGCTCATTCCTGCCCTAGCCGCCGCGGGGGCCGTTGGAGATTTTATACTGGGTGTGCTGTTCATCATTTCATATAGGCGGCTTCATGCCGCGGAACAACAATCGATGATGAGATAAAGGAGATACCTTGCCGACCCACATTGAAAGTCCCACGCGCATCCAAGCAGCGGGCAATATGCCCAAGCTGATTGATGAATACATTGGCCATATAAATTCTCCTGCTGACAAGGTCTCAAACAAGCAACAGCCCCGTGTAAGCGTCGCGCATATGCGCAGCCCGGCGGGTTGGCAGGAGCCGGGGCAGACTCCGGAATTTGAGGAATATACGATTGTGTTACGCGGAAAGCTGCGTGTAACCCATAAAGGCGGAAGCTTTGACGTTGCAGCGGGGCAGGCCGTGATTACGCATCCGGGAGAATGGGTGCAGTACTCCACGCCGGATGAAGCCACGGAATACATCGCTGTCTGCCTGCCCGCATTTTCACCGCAGACAGTCCACCGCGATTAGTTGCGCATTCTGCCGGTTCGCCAACTTCGCTGTATAATCTAGCGTTCGATACCTTACTTTGAGGCTTACAGTTATGGCCCAGTCCGCAATCGCGGCTATACCCGCGTTGAAAGATGTCTATGTGCAGATGAAATCGCGCATGGACAAAGCTGTTGAAGATTTTCGCACCAACCTTGCCGCGGCGCGCACCGGCCGCGCCACGGTGCACATGCTTGATCCTGTCCGCGTGTTGGCTTACGGATCAGAAATGCCGCTGAACCAGGTGGCCACCGTGCATGCTCCGGAGCCGCAGATGCTCACCGTGCAGCCTTATGATCCGGGCCTGATGAGTGATATTGAGAAGGCCATTCGCGGCGCGGGCCTGGGATTAAACCCGCAGAATGATGGCAAGATGGTCCGCATCCCCATTCCTCCGCTCACGGAAGAGCGCCGTCGCGATATGGTAAAGCACTTGAAGCAAATCCTGGAAGACCATCGCACCGCCATCCGCAATGTGCGCCGTGACGGCAATGATGCTATCAAGAAAGCCATGAAGGACAAGAAAATCACCGCAGACGATGAAAAGAAAGCGCTGGATGAAGTGCAAAAGCTGACCGATGCGGAGATCAAGAAAATGGAAGAAATGTCTGCCGCGAAAGAAAAAGAATTGATGACGGTTTAAAACTAAAGCAGCTAAAAACAAAAGCTCTCGCCTGAAGCGAGAGCTTTTGTGCATGTATGAGCAGTCTTCCTATATTTCAATCAAGCCGGTATTCAGCCACGAGCAATAAAGAGAGCGGCAAGCTCTAAACAACTTTCATACGAAGCTTCATCACGGGCCACTGTGGCCTGCATCTTCCCGCTTCGAACTGCTGGAACGGCAAATTGCCGTGCTTGTTTATTTTGCGGCATCGTATGCTCGCTGGTGATTGTCTCTGGTGCTTCAAGAATCGTATTCACATTCTTCCTTTCGTTTTGTCAGTGTTGTTAAAAATGTTTCATCAGCTACTGCATGGAATTCACTTTGGCCAGCACTTTCACAATGAGCGGCCTGGGAAGTTTGGAGTATCCCTCTTGCACGGCGACGTTCTGCCCATCGGAATAAGCCCAGTTAAGAAATCCCACCATGGCTGAAGTGCGCCGAGGATCGCGCGAACTGGGCCGCACATATAACCACGTAAAGCTGGAGATGGGATAGGCATCTGCTCCGGGAGCATTTGTCAGGGAAGCAGCCAATTTGTCCCACGTTGGTTCTTCCACGCCCACGCACGCCATGGTTATGCTTTCCGCCGTGGCTTTCACAAACTTACCCGCTGGATTCAGTACACTTGCATGGGGAATATGGTTATCATCCGCATACTGAAGCTCTACATATCCTAGAGAACCTGGAGTAGCTTTTACCTTGTCAGCCATGTCAGAGCTTCGTTCCGCCGGTTGGCCCACGGGCCACTTTGGAGATGCCGTACGCCCGATCTGGTCACGGAATTTAACGCTTGTTTTTGATAAAAATTCCGTAAACACGTAATTGCTCCCCTTCCCGGCAGGGCGGTAAATAATGTTGATTGGTAAGTTGGGCAGTTTAATAGCTGAGTTCAATTTTACCAAAGCAGGATCATTCCATGTCTTAATATGCCCAAGATAAATATCCGATAGTACATCGCCCGTTAGTCGTAGCTGCGGGTTACCTGGCAGGTTGTATATAGGAACTATTCCAATCAGGACCACCGGAAGCTCATTCAAATTGCCTACGCGGCGTTCCTCTGGAGAAAGCGGTAGTTCGCCGGCCCCAAAGTCGCTAATCCCCCGGCTGATCTGGGTAATTCCTTCAGCATTTCCCATGGCCAGATACTGCAATTGAACAGTTTTGTTGTCCTGGTTATAGATGTCTGCCCACTTGTGATAAAGAGGCAGCGGCACGCTCGATCCCGCTCCCACCAGGACGATGCCATCAGGTCCGGCGGCAAAAAGCGTTCCGCACATGACCGCCATGGTAATAATTGCAAGTGCTCTTACCGGCCCGCTCCAAGCCATTTCTCGTTGTCTGGCTTTAACACGTACACCCGTTTCGCACATTGAAATACCTTCTTCCTTCTTTGCGGGGCGTCGCACCTCCCTCATCTTTCCTGGTCTTTCCGAATTGCTGCTGTGAGAACGCCCGGTAGTTCCTCAAATTTCTTAAACTTTAGCCAGTGAGTACAAAAGTTGTGTCATTACTGTAGTAATCAAAAGTTGTAACTATGGTGTCCACCCTCTCTTGCTATGTGGATTTACCGGATGAATATGCCGGGTGGAATTGCGGCAGAATTACTCGAAAGAATGGAAAGATTGGCTTCTGGGCGCTGATCGTTACCCAGTTCAGGGCGCATTCAGCCTCAATGTGATTGCGCTATCTGCTCACCTTCATGGTGATGGGCGCTGGGGGCATCCGCACTGTTGATGTCCTGGTGTCAGGGCAAAATCTGAGCTAGAGCAATGGATCTTTGGCAGCATCCACAGCTGCTTCTTATTCATTTCCGCTGCCATCACGGATCAATAGAGCAACGCCCTCCAGGCGAGGCTTCTTTCTTAATGCTACGAGGAGATTCGATTCAGTAATTTACTTGCGGAACTTCCTGAACCACAATCCAACACCGCCGCTGGCCAATCCCAATACGCCAAATAGCGGCAGGAACGTTGCTGTGGCAGGCAAACTTCCCGATCCGCTGCTGTCATTGTTTTGCTGGTTCTGGTTGATCTCCGGCGTAGTTGCGTCAGCAGAGTTCTGGGCGCTATTCGCGGGAGCCTGCTGCTGATTATTATCAGGTGAAGCATTATTCTGCGCGCTCTGCGCCGGAGCCGGAGCAGGCTGCGTCTGTCGGTTGTCAACCGGAGCAGTGGCATTAGGATTCG
>DASRCD010000161.1:0-4965 GCA_035653315.1 Candidatus Angelobacter sp. | reverse complement strand
GATGCGAATAATGCCTGGATGATCAAACTTGAGCTGAGTGATCCTAATCAGGCCAATGCGCTCATGTCCGCCGACGATTACGAGAAGTATATTGCGGAAGAAAAATAAGTCTAATTTTCACCACGGAGACACGGAGGCACGGAGAAATCCTCAGAGTATTTCCCGTCACTTTCGGCCCCGTGTTTGACCCAGAAAAGGCCTAAAGAATTCCATACATGCGCTACTTACCAAAATCTCCCGCTGACCGGGCGCATATGCTGCGCGAAATCGGCTGTAAATCCGTGGATGATCTGTTTGCCCCCATTCCGGCGGAATACCGGCTCAACCGCGATCTGCAAGTCCCGCGCCAGATGTCCGAATCAGAGATCATCGATTATTTTCGCCAGTGTTCTGACACCACCGCAGCAGGCTATGCCATGTTTCTGGGCGCGGGCGCTTACAACCACTATCGTCCGGTGGTGATTGATGCCATGATTTCACGCGGCGAGTTCCTGACCTCTTACACGCCGTATCAGGCGGAGATCGCCCAGGGAACGCTGCAGGCTATTTTTGAATTTCAAACCATGATCTGTGAACTTACAGGCATGGAAGTGGCCAATGCTTCCATGTATGACGGCTCAACCGGCGCGGCTGAAGCCATGCTGATGGCCGTCCGCATTACAGGAAAGAAAGCGGCGGTGGTGGCGCGCAGCGTGCATCCGGAATATCGCGAGGTCATGCACACCTATACGCAGCACCAGGGCCTGCCGATCACCGAATGCAATTTCCTGGAAAATGGCCGCGTAGATATGGCCGATCTGGAAAAGAAGATCACTCCGGATACGGCTTGTGTGCTGATCCAGTCGCCTAATTTCTTCGGCACCATTGAAGATGTTGCCGCTGTGGCTGATCTGGTCCACAAAAAAGGCGCGCTGCTGATCGTCTCCATTGCGGAAGCACTTTCATTGGGAATAGTGAAACCGCCTTCGGAAGCCGACATTATCTCCATGGAATCACAATCGTTTGGCGTGCCGCTGGGGTACGGCGGTCCTTATGCCGGAGTGCTGGCCACCAAGGAAAAGTTTGTGCGCCAGATACCCGGCCGCCTTGTTGGCGAAACCAAAGATAAAGACGGCAAACGAGGTTTTGTGCTCACGCTCTCCACGCGCGAGCAACATATCCGCCGTGAAAAGGCGACTTCCAACATCTGCACCAATCAAGCGCTCATCGCTACCATGGCCACCATTTATATGACTGTATACGGGCGTGAAGGGCTCAAGGAACTGGCCGCGCAAAATCTGGCCAAGGCTACATACGCCACCAAAGAGTTCGCAAAAAAGGGCAAGATACTTTTTGCCGGCGCGCCGCACTTCAATGAGTTTGTGGTCCAGACCAAAGACGATCCGCACGCCATCAATAAGCGCCTGCTGGAAAAACAAATTATTGGCGGCTTTCCGCTGAGTTGGCATTACCCGGAGTTGGAAAATGCCTCACTCTGGTGTTGCACTGAATTAAACAGCAAAGAACAAATCGATTCAGCCGTGCAGGCGGTGGGCCAATGAGCAATCAGGATATAAAAAAAGCAACACGCCACGTCAACCAGAATGAAGGCCTGATTTTTGAACGCTCTTCACCGGGTAAAAAAGGTTATCGCCTCGCGCCGCTCGATGTCCCTGAAGTGGATTACAAAGCAGCGCTTGGCGCTGCCGCGCGTGAAGACCTGGGCAACATGCCCGAGGTAAGTGAGATGGAAATCATCCGCCACTTCACCCGCCTTTCTACCTGGAATTACGCTATCGATCTCGGCATGTATCCGCTGGGCTCCTGCACCATGAAGTACAACGCGCGCGTGAATGAAGTGGTAGCGCGCTTCCCTGGCTTGGCTGGGGCGCATCCTTACCAGCCCGCGGAAGTTTCTCAGGGCGCAATGCGCGTGATGAAACTGCTCTCTGATTGCCTGCTGGATATTACCGGCATGGATGCCATCACGCTGCAACCAGCGGCGGGCGCTCACGGCGAAATGACCGGCATCCTTTTAATGCACGCCTATTTGCAATCCAAGGGGAATCCACGCAAAAAGATCCTGATTCCTGATTCCGCTCATGGCACCAATCCTGCCACTGCGGCAATTTGCGGCTATGCGGTAGAGAACCTGAAATCCAACTCGCGCGGGATGGTGGACGTGAGTGCCCTTGCGGCGCAAATGAATGAAGATGTCGCCGGATTGATGCTCACGAATCCCAACACGCTGGGCATCTTTGAGCAGGAGATCCATAAGATTGCCGACATCCTGCATGAAAAAGGCGGCCTGCTTTACATGGATGGCGCCAACATGAATGCGCTGGTGGGCAAAACGCGCCCCGGCGACTTTGGCGTGGACGTGATGCACTTGAACCTGCACAAAACATTTTCCACTCCACACGGCGGCGGCGGTCCCGGTTCTGGTCCAGTTGCATGCAAGAAAATCCTTGAGCCATTTCTGCCCAAGCCAG
Organism: Candidatus Angelobacter sp.; assembly: GCA_035653315.1. Lineage (GTDB taxonomy): Bacteria > Acidobacteriota > Terriglobia > Terriglobales > Acidobacteriaceae > Angelobacter. Next base: position 2,494 of record DASRCD010000161.1, on the reverse strand, counting down.
TCATTGTTGAACGCGCAGACGGATCATTGGCCTTCGATTATGACCGCCCAAAATCTGTTGGCCGCGTCCGCATGTTTTACGGCAATTACGGCATGCATGTCCGCGCGTTGGCGTATACGCTGGCCAATGGCCCTGACGGTCTGCGCCAGACAACCGAAGATGCGGTGCTCAACGCCAATTACATCCGCAAAAAACTGGAAGACGATTACGAACTGCCCTACAAGAGCCCCTCAATGCACGAAGTGGTCTTCAGCGACGGCATTCAGGAACAAAAGGGCGTAAAGACCGGCGACATCGCCAAGCGCCTGATTGATTACGGCTTTCATCCTTATACCGTCTCGTTCCCTCTCGTCGTCCACGGCGCCATCATGATTGAGCCGACAGAGAGCGAGTCGCTGGAAGAACTGGATTTGCTGGTGGATGCCATGAAGTCGATTGCGCGCGAAGCGGAAGAAGATCCTGAGCTGGTAAAGAATGCGCCCCACACCACGCGCGTGAAACGGCTGGACGAAACCGCAGCCGCCAGAAGGCCTATACTACGCTGGAAACCCGCGGCAAAATCAGCGGGAGAATAAGAGCCATCAAACATGGATTTCACCGCAGAGAACGCTGAGGTCGCAGAGAAGCGCGAAAATCAGATCAGCGCGGTTGTTCTGGATTCTGCAATCGCGGTTCACACTGCCTTGGGTCCAGGCTTGCTGGAGAGTGCTTATCAAGCCTGACTTTCCTATGAACTTAGCAGCAGGGGACTTTTGGTTCAGCCCCAAGTCGCCCTCCCAATTAAGTATCGAGGAGTTCTGGTAGATGCAGCTTATCGCATGGACCTATTAATTGAAGATTTAGTAATTATTGAGTTAAAAGCCATAGAAAAATTATTGCCCATTCATGAGGCACAATTACTTTCCTATCTTAAGCTCAGCGGGAAGCGCCTAGGGTTACTCATAAATTTTCATGTAATGCGTTTACGGAAGGATATAAGCGAATAGTAAATGGGCTTTAGTTCTTGCTTTCTCTGCGTTCTCAGCGTCCTCTGCGGTGAATCTCAGGTGAAATAATTACAAAGAATAACGCCTGCCTAACGTAACATTTCCGGTGTCTAATGCTTGAGGTACACTTTCCTTAGTATGTCATCTTTTAAGTCTTTATTTCTCTGTCTTTTTCTTACCATTCTGTCTGCTCCACTGATGCCGGCACAAACGGCGGCGGAAGGTTCCATCGATCCGGTTTTGCTGCGTACCTTACAACAAGAACTGGATCGAGCCATGTCTTCCTTAAAGAAAGCTGATCCGGCACCCTATTTCATGAGCTACGCCGGCAATGAGGAATTCGGAAATATCATCATGGCCAGCAATGGCGCGATTGTCGCCAACATGAACCGGCATGACCGCACGGTGGACATCTCTGTCCGCGTGGGCAACCGCGAGCTGGACAACACGCATGGCGAGAACCGTTTTAACGCAATCACTACCGCCGCGCTTCCGCTGGAAGACAAGCCGGACGCGATTGCGCGCGTTTTGTGGCTGAACACAGACCACATGTACAAGAAAGCGGTGCAGGGCTACCTGGAAATAAAAACCAATACCAAGGTCAATGCCGATGAAGAAGATGCTTCTCCGGATTTTTCCGTGGAGAAGCCGCAGGTTTATGTCGGGCAGGGCAGCATGCCGCCAAAATTTGATCAGCATGAATGGGAAGAGAGAGTCCGCCGCTACTCCGCCATTTTCAATAAGTATCCTGATATTGAAAATTCCACGGTCGTGCTGATGGTGCAGGACAGCACGCGCTACTTTGTCTCCAGTGAGGGCTCCAAGCTGGTGGATTCACGTCCGCTGATCCGTGTTCTGGCCCTGGGCAATACGCGCTCAGCGGATGGCATGGAACTGGCGCGCTCTGAGACGTTCGATGCTTCGTCTTTTGACAAGCTTGCGCCCGAGCAGGAGATCACGGCCAAAATTGAGAAGATCGCGCAAGACTTGCAGAAGCTGAAGAAAGCGCCGGTGGTTGAGCCCTTTAATGGTCCGGCTTTGCTCTCCGGCCGGGCGGCTGCGGTATTTTTCCATGAAGTGGTAGGACATCGTCTGGAAGGGCAGCGCCAGCGCGGCGAGAATGAAGGCCAGACGTTCACTAAGATGGTTGGACAGCCCGTGTTGCCGAAATTCCTGAGCGTGGAAGATGATCCCACGCTGCCTGTGCTTGAGGGCACGGAGCTCAGCGGCAATTACAACTACGATGAGGAAGGCGAAAAGAGCCGCAAAGTGGAGCTGATCAGCAATGGCGTGCTGAAGCAGTTTTTGATGTCGCGCATGCCGGTGAAAGGCTTTCTGCAATCGAACGGTCACGGACGCGGACAAAGTGGACTAATGCCGGTTGGACGCCAGGGTAATCTGATTGTACGGTCCAACAAAACTGTGGCGGATTCGCAGCTTCGTCAGGAGCTGATCAACGAGATCAAAAAACAGAAGAAGCCTTTTGGGCTTTACTTTGAAGACATCGC
>DASRCD010000160.1:0-7265 GCA_035653315.1 Candidatus Angelobacter sp. | reverse complement strand
CAATTCACGAATCGACTGGCCGTGCTCCACCGCATCCGCTTCCACCGGATCGATATAGCTGACGGTCTGGCCAACATTGCCGAGTGCGCCATTGATAGCCTGCGCCAGCGCAAACACGGCAGGCGACTGAAACTCACCCGGAACTACCAGGCACTTGCCTTTATGGCTGGAAAGATCATCGGCAACTGCATCTACCCATTTCTGCTGAGCGTCATTGAGCTTACCCGGAGCGGCAGAGAGCCCAACTTTTGCCGCGAGCGCGCGGGCCACACTTTCAACCTCAGAAGGACGCAACACCAGGCGATGGTCAGCCTTGGCGCCGGTGGTGGTTGGCGAGCTTTCCGCCACATAAAGGCGGTTCATCTCATCGCCTTTATCCAGCTTACGGCCCTTAATAAAGTCACGCGAGTAACGGACAAAACCGGGGAACCACGATCCGGAGAGGAAATCCGCATCCAGGGAAACGACCACAGCAGCCGCATCAAACTTATAAACAGGATCGTAATAACCGCCAAAGGCAAGCTTTGAACCGGCGCGAACACTGTCACGGTTCACTGGATCCCAGCGATGCCATTTCGCCTGCGGGAAAGTCTGCTGGATCGACTTCATCTGCCAGGCAAACGTCGGCGAGCTTGTTGCACCCGTCAGGAACCGCAGACCAGCGCCCTTTGTGGCTTTTAAGCCGTTTGCATCGCCAATTTTGTGTTGCAAAGCGGAAACAAAATCACCCCACGGCCGCAGGTCGCCCATATAGGTCAGCGTAGTGGAGCGGTCAGGGTCATAAAGATCAAGAATAGAGGCCTGGGCAAAGACATCGGTTGCGCCCATGCTGGCCGCATGGCGAGGATTACCTTCAACCTTTGTCGGACGATATTCGTGCGTTTCCACCAGAAGCGGCAGAGCATGACCATGAAGCGGCATGGCCGTGGCATAAAAAATCGGGCGGCCGGGAATCAACTGCTCCGGCTGGCGAACGTAGGGGAGAATCTGCTCCAGCGGCTGCTTGGTGCAACCGGCAAGCCCGGCCAGCGCCATGGACGCGCCTGCCAGTTTAAGAAAGTTGCGCCGTGAAACCGGATCAACCCATTCAGCGGCCTGGCGCGGGAACTCGCGCTCCAGCAGCTCGCCAAACGCCTGCTGATCGGAAAGCTCCTCCAGGGTACGCCAATACTTTGGCCCTTTGGCCTCCGCGAGCTTCTTGCGCACAGCCTCCAGTTCCATGCTGGCGGGCTTGATCTCGCCGGGAGAAACCAGATTAGGATTTGAATCGCTTCTGTTAGACATTCGCTTCCATTATTTTTTCCACCTTACCGGTGGCAAGTGGAGCAACTGGTAATGTCCTGCACCGAACGCAGGTGATACTTATCCCGTAAAACGCTGCCCAGTTCAACCTGACTGGTGTAGCGCTTACCATCCACCTCAACAGGATTTTCAGGGCTCGGCTCCCGGTACTTCATATTGAATACCTGCTCTTTCGGACGCAGGAATTTTTCCGGCTCACGATGGCAATTCAGACACCATTCCATTTGCAGCGTATTTTCCTGATACATCAGCGGCATTTCATCTACCGCTCCGTGACAACTGTAACAACCTACGCCCTTGGCAATATGAATACTGTGATTGAAATAAACAAAATCCGGCAGATCATGCACACGCGTCCACTGCAAAGACTGGCCACTGTTAAAGCTGAAGCGCACCGGAGAGAGCATGGGCGCGTTGGTCCAGATCTGCGCATGGCAATTCATGCAAGTCTTGGTGGGAGGAATTCCGGCAAAGCTGGAGTCCTCAACAGAGGTGTGGCAATAACGGCAGTCCAGCCCCAGCCCGGAGGCATGATGTTGATGACTGAAAGGAACGGGCTGCTCCGGCGCTATGTGCTGCCGCGTGACATAGGGTGAACGCTGAAGTTTCAGAAGCGCCGCTCCAGTCGCGGTAAGCAACAGCACAACGCCTAAAATACTGGCGCGGGCCAGGGTATTTGCACTGCGGTGAAAGATCTGTGCCATTGATGATCGGTAAAAGGACTTTCCTGTAACCGCTGTTGCCTTCCCCACAGCTCAGCACAACAGAACAGCTCTCAGGAACCAAGAGCAAACAGCGCTGCTCTTGAAAACGGATGATTATAAACAAAAGGTGAGCGATTCAGCTACCCTCAAGACAAGAAATTGAAAAATAATTCAAAAAAATTTTGCAGCGCTAAAATTTTTTAAAGCAGTTCGCGAAAATTTCCTTGAACAATCCACGCAGCAATTTATTTTTCGTCTCGAATTCATCAGCTCTCGATTCGCGTTTCTCCGCGAAAACAGCAGCAGATTCCAGAGCATCCTACTGATGTTAAGCATTCATAAGGAGAATTTTCATGGCCAAGACTGCTGCTGACATCATGCTTGAATGCCTCATGGATTGGGGCGTGGACACAATTTTCGGCATACCGGGCGATGGTATTAACGGAATCATGGAAGCCCTGCGCACACATCAGGAACAAATACGATTCATCCAAGTGCGCCATGAGGAAGCAGCAGCTTTCATGGCTTGCGCTTATGCAAAGTTCACAGGCAAGCTCGGCGTGTGCCTGGCTACAACCGGACCGGGAGGTCTCCACTTAATCAATGGCCTCTATGACGCAAAAATGGATGGACAGCCCGTATTGGCAATCACAGGACTGCCTTTCCATGACCTGAATGACACGTTCACGCAACAAGACGTGGCTCTGGACCGCGTTTTCATGGAAGTAGCCGCTTACAACACCCGAATCATGGGACCAGCGCACGTGGAAAATGTGGTGGACCTGGCCTGCCGCACCGCGATTTCCTATCGCAAGGTCGCACACATTACTTTCCCGGTCGATATGCAGGACATGAAGGCTGACCGCAAGCATGCCTCCAAGAGAAATGTTGAAGGCCATACCTCTGACGCTCGCGCACGCAGCGCACGCCTGCCAGACGAAAACGACTTGCGCCGCGCGGCAGAGATACTGAATGCGGGAAAGAACATTGTTATCCTTGCCGGACGAGGCGCGCTCGACGCCACCGACGAACTGGAGCAAATGGCGGAGAAACTTGGGGCCCCCATTGCCAAACCTCTTTTAGGGAAAGCCGCAGTGCCGGATGACAGTCCTTATACCACCGGCGGAGTCGGCCTGCTTGGCACCAAGCCTTCTCAGGAAGCAATTGAGAATTGCGACACTCTGCTGATGGTCGGCACATCATTCCCCTACATGGAATTTCTCCCCAAACCGGGACAGGCCAAAGCAATCCAGATTGATCTTGATCCCATCAGGATTGGCCTGCGATATGACGTGGAAGTAGGTCTGATTGGCGATAGCCGGCGCACACTGGAAGCGCTGCTTCCTCTGGTTGAACGCAAACAGGACCGCAGCTTCCTGGAGAAAGCCCAGGAGGGCATGAAAGAGTGGCAGGAATTAATGATGAAGCGCGCCACCAACACGCAAACACCCATGAAGCCGCAGGTGGTGGCGCACGAATTAGGCAAGCGCCTGCGCAATGATGCCATTGTGAGTTCAGACAGTGGAACCATCACAAGCTGGTGGGCGCGGCACATTCCCTCCAAGCGTGGACAGATGCATACGGTTTCCGGAACTCTGGCCAGCATGGCTTGCGGATTGCCTTATACCATTGCGGCGCAAATCTCCCATCCCGGGCGGCAGTGTGTAGGCTTTGTGGGCGACGGCGGCCTGAGCATGCTCATGGCTGAAATGGCTACCGCAGTCAAATACAAGCTGCCGATTTTAATTGTTGTGCTCAAGAACAACACTCTGGGCCAGATCAAGTGGGAGCAGATGGTATTTCTCGGCAATCCGGAATATGGCGTTGATCTCCAGCCGATTGACTTTGTGAAATATGCTGAAGCCTGCGGCGCTTCCGGGTTCCGCATTGATGATCCCACGCAATGCGGCGCAATTCTGGATCGCGCTCTTGCGGCAAACGCCAATGGACCTGTGCTGGTGGAAGCGGTGGTTGATCCGTTTGAAGCGCCAATGCCGGCGAAGGTCACATTTGATCAGGCGACAAAGTTTGCCGAGTCACTCATGAGGGGCGAGCCAAACCGCAAGAAGATCATTGCAACGCAGATCTCCGACAAGGTAAGAGAGCTGGTCTAGTCCCCAATCGGCCGATTTATTTCTGAAATAAAAATGGCGAAACCGATTCAGGTTTCGCCATTTTGTTTGATTTCCGCTCTGGCTTATTGCACGTGCACTGAAAGCGAAACGCTGTTGTTGGCTCCATTCAAGTCTTGCGTCTGCGCGCCGACGCTGGCTTTGTTGACAATGTTTGAACCGGAAGCGGCCGTGGCCCTGAGATAAACATTCACCCAGAAGCTCGCGCCGTTATCCAGATGGCTCTTTTTGCAAACCACAGAACCGGTGGTTGCGCCGGCGGTGGGAGTGGTGCAGGAGTCAGCGGTCTGGGTAAATACCCCAGCGTAGCTGAAACCTGCCGGAATGGGATTGGTAAAGACGATGTTATCGGCGCCGTCCGGGCCAAGATTGGTGACCTGGGCAAAGAACGTGACCACACCATTTTTGGCTACGGTGGAAACATCGTCGTGCATCAGCAGGCGTTCATCACCGGCGATGACCACCTTGGCGAGGAATCCGTCTATCCGCCCTTTAAGCCCTGGCTGGAAAGCATTCGCCGTGACTGGATAATCAGTGTCCGACGTGTTGCCGCCAACCCAGGCATTCCAAGCCTGATCTACCAGGATTGGGCCGCCGGTTGTGTTATTGCTGCCACCCAGCAGTGTGGAGTAGTAAAGCGATTTGCCGTCAGGCTGGAAAGCGGTCACAAAAGCATTGGTTGTTCCGGCGGGAATGGTCTTCTTAAAAGCGTTCGCGGTTGTCGGGAAATCCGTGGAACTGGTGGAACCTGTGACAAAGACCATGTTCGCACTATTCAGCATGAGTCCGCCCATAGAGTCGTTTCCACTACCGCCAAAGAAAGTGGAGAACACCAGAGAGCTGCCATCGGAGCTTACCTTGGTCACAAAACCGTCCGTGCACATAACAGGTTGATTGCTGCCATTTACACAATTTCCACTTGTGATCGTGGAGCGGAACGCACCCGCAGTGATGGGGAAGCCTGTACCAGCAGGGGTGCCGGTTAGATAGACGTTGTGGGTAGAATCAATCCCGAGTCCTGTGACACCAGGGGAGATCTCGCTTCCGTGCAACAGCGTGGAAAATATCAGTGCTGAACCAGTTGCATTGAGCTTGGATACAAATACAGAGCGCCCGGTTGCTGTGCCAAAAGCCGCGCCATGTGGAAAGTCATCACCACCGATCCCTGCAACATAAACATTTCCAGAGGCATCAATGGCGATTTGTTGCGCCGTGGCAAAGCCTCCAGAGCTGCCAAGATAAGTGCTATATACCACCGAGGTAGCAGGAGTTTTATTGGAATCCAGCTTAAGGACGAAACCGCTTCCTTCAGCATTTGGCAGAGTGCTTTGAAATGCTCCCGGGGTGGCAAACTGGCAGGGATTGCCGGTAGTGCCGGCAATATACAGGTGACCGGAATTATCTGCAACGAGGCTGCCAATCGAGGAACTGAGAAATGCCTGGCAGGACGGATCACTGCTTGTGGTTTGTCCAAACTGATTGGTGTACACCAGCTTTGAGCCATCCTGGCTCAGCTTGTAGATATTAAGCCCTTCATCAAAATCAAAGTTCGGGCCGGGATCATCGGTAAATTGTGCCTGCGCGGCATAAACAAAGCCGGCGGAATCCACTGCCATGCCTTCCACGCTTACATCCAGAAAAGTGGAATAGATAAGGATGGTGCCGGAAGGATCAAACTTGGCCACAAAGCCGCTCTGAGAGAAACTTCCCTCGTGAAAAACAGATTGAGCATTTGATGTGCGGTCAAAAGCGCCCGCGGTGGTGGGAAAATCAATGGCTGTGGTGAGGCCGCCCAGATAGAGGTTGTGAGCGCTGTCTGTCCCTATGTGATTGACGGAGGTGAATGCCGGAGAGGTGGTGCCGGTCTCCAGTTCCTCTGATGTATTGCCGCCGAGATGCGTGGAGTAAGCCAGCACAGGATCGATGGTGACCGGGAGTGTATGGTCATATTGGCCTAATGCGATTCCGAGCTTGTTACTGCCCAGCAATTGCCAATGCGCCTCAACCGGCTTGCGCTCTCCGTTAATCGTCTGGAAAGCTATGGGAGCTGTTTCAAGCAGCCTGGTTTTTCCCAGAGAGAGTTCCAGATCGCCGATGGTATTCAGGGCGACGTTGTCAATTCCTTCCAGCTGTATAGCAATCTGGCTGACATCCGCGCCGGGCGACAGGAGAAAGTCATGCTCCAGGTGACGGTCCTGGCCATAAAATTTTACGTTGATGCCGGAGTACAGCCCGGTATAAAGAAGAGATCCGTAATTTTCTACTCCGCTGATGGATTCACCAGATCGGAAATGAAGGTAATTGCTTGTGGCTGCCAGTTTTTGCTGGGCGGCGATTTGCGGTGCTGAAGCGTTCTCAAACAGCATCCGGAACGCGCCAATCTTTGGGACAGATACGGTTAGACCGTTTTCAGTAAAGAACAAAGTACCTTCATTACTGCGGGCCAGATACTTCACTTGCGGGGCGGTCTGGCCGCGATTCACTTCAAAAGCCAGCGGCAGGTTCGGCACAGGCGGAGCGGAGCTGGCGGCAAAAGCATAGAAAGTATTAACTATAAGGTAAACACAAAAGACAAGACGAAGCGGCTTAAACATAAGGATTCCTCTTGCACTCTCTGATATTCCGTACAGGGGGTCCGGTGAAGGATGTGCTGCTCACAATGATGTGCCCTGTAGAAGCAGTGTTGCTCCCGCTAAGAGTGGATTTCATTGCAAATTTATTTTGGAGGGAATTTTCAGAAAGGAACTCTGAATTTTGTTATTGGCCGTGCGCTTCTCTAAGAGTGAATTTTAATTCATCTTCAAGGCACCGATTTACAGCAGATCATCATCTCAACTTCGGGCAAGTTGTATTTTTGCTTAGCTGGGCCGGGCTAACTGATGGAACGCTTTATCTGTATTCACGCACACTTTTACCAACCACCTAGAGAAAATCCATGGCTTGAGGCTGTTGAAGGGCAGGATTCCGCTTATCCCTACCATGACTGGAATGAGCGCATCACGGCTGAGTGCTATGAGCCGAACGGAGCTTCTCGCATCCTGGATGGCCAGGACCGAATCCGCCAGATCGTAAACAATTATTCGCGGATCAGCTTTAACTTTGGTCCCACGCTGCTCTCATGGATGGA
>DASRCD010000159.1:0-2074 GCA_035653315.1 Candidatus Angelobacter sp. | reverse complement strand
CGATCTTTATCCGGAAGAGGTTTACACGTTTACGCCCATGGGCAAGGTCGTTATTCTGCCGCGCGATGCCAGTGCCGTGGATTTTGCCTATGCCATTCATACGGAAGTGGGGCATACCTGCGTTGGCGCAAAAGTAAATGGGCGCATTGTGCCGCTCAGAAGCAGGCTGCGCAATGGTGACGTGGTGGAGATCATGACGCAGGCCGGGCATAACCCCAGCCGTGACTGGCTCGGCTTTGCCAAGTCCACGCGCGCGCGCAACAAGATCCGGCATTGGCTCAATATCCATCAGCGTGAGCGGGCCATTGAAATTGGCAAAAAGCTCATGGAAAAACAGGCGCGCAAGTACCGCATGGCCATGAAGGATTTTAACGAAAGCGAACTGGCCAAAATCGCCCAGGAGTATGGCCTTGGCGGCGGGCAGGACCTGCTTGCCGGAATCGGCTATGGCAAATATTCAGCGCGGCAGGTGCTGGCAAAACTCTCGCCTGAAATTTCTGACCAGACCCCGGCTGCGGAAGAGCCGGTAAAGACCGATAGCACCATTGGAACGGTGATTCGTCGTGTCTTTGGGCAAAGCACTGATAACGGCGCTATCAAGGTCAAAGGCTACAACGATCTGCTGGTCTATCGTGCGCGCTGCTGCAATCCCATTCGCGGCGAGGCCATTGTCGGCTACGTGACGCGCGGCAAAGGCGTGGCCGTGCATGCCGTAAGCTGTCCTAACGTGAACAATCTTATGTATGAGGCGGACCGCCGCATCGCTGTGGAATGGTCCAAGCCGGTAAAAGTGGGAACGCCTTCCGGCAAGGCCACCTATCCGGTGAAGCTCACCGTATTTTGCGATGATCGTCCGGCCATGCTCAAGCAGCTGACCGCCGTAATTTCTGATGACAACACCAATATCCGCACCATTGACGCCCGCACCGCCGATAGCCAGGCCACAATCGACATTGTGATCGACATTGAAGACGTGAAGCACCTGGAGCGCGTAATCACCGGCATGAGAAAAATTCCCGGCATTCACGACGTGCAGCGCTTGAACAAAGTGTAGTCAGTCACAGCATAGCTCCAAGCCTGCGTGACTCATAACAACCCAAATAACAAATTTATATAGAGCAAAGACAACACTAAGAGATGGCAGCGCGAAGAGATAGCAGCGCAGCAATCTCTCCTTGACGGAATAGGAGAGAGCGGAGTATTCTCCTATTTCAGATAGGAGAGAGCCTTAATCAATGACGAAATCAGTGGAGCTTCCGCAAGGCACGCTGGAAATGCTTATCCTCAAGGCGGTGTCGCTCGGTCCGCTGCATGGGTACGGCATCCTGCTGCGCATCCAGCAGATCTCTGGCGAACGCCTTGAAATCCTGCAGGGGTCCTTTTACACCGCCATTTATCGTCTTGAGCGCCGGGGCTGGATCAAAGGCACGTGGGGCGAGTCGGAAAACAATCGCCGTGCCCGCTTTTACACGCTCACCGCTGCCGGTACGCGTCAGCTCAAGGCCGAGACTGCCAAGTGGACTGACATGGCTTCTGTCGTCGCCAGCATTCTTAGCAAAAAGGCAGAGGAGATATGAGTCTTCTCACGGCAATTCGCAACTTCTGGAAGTTTGTCGCGCCTCGCACGCAAAGCGACGTCGAAGAAGAGTTTCATTCCACGCTGGATGCCTATCAGGAAGATTTAATGCGCCAGGGCTTGACCGAAGAAGAAGCCCGACGGAGAGCCCGCATCGATCTGGGCCAGCCCGCCGGCCAAAATGAAACTTACCGCCGCGCCGTGGGCCTTCGGCTCTTCGATGACTTGGCTGCCGATCTTCGCTATGGGCTACGCGCCCTGCACCGCAGCCCAGGCTTCACCTCCATTGCCATCGTCACGCTTGCAGTCGGCATCGGCGCCACCACAGCCATTTTCAGTTTTGTGAATGCCGTATTACTCAAACCTCTGCCGTATCCGCATCCGGAGCAGATCGTCAGCGTGGGAGAAAAGCTTCCGGACGGATTCAGCAATCCCATATCCACACTGAACTTCCTTGATTGGGAGCGGCAGAACCGCTGTTTTGAATATCTCGCCGCA
>DASRCD010000158.1:0-2228 GCA_035653315.1 Candidatus Angelobacter sp. | reverse complement strand
CGGCTGCGCCAATGCGGTCCGCATCGCCATCCGTGATAAAGGCAGCATGGCATTTTTCTTTCACCACAATTTCCTGTGCTGCGCGGACGTGCGGCTCAATCGGCTCAGGATTGATGCCGGGAAAAAGCGGGTTTACTTCACTGCGAATCTGCACGTGTTGAATGCCGCGCTTTTTGAAGATGTCCGCCAGCACATTGCGTCCGGCGCCGTACATGCAATCAATGGCGAATTTGAAATTGGCTTTGGCGATTTTGTCGAGATCAGCAAATTTGCAGATGGCCTCAACATAAGGAGTCTTGAAGTCCGTCTCTTCAATTTTTGCGGTTGTGCCTTTAGGCGCAGCGCCCGCGCGGACATATTCTTCAATCTGCTTGATGATGGCGGGCGTGGCGGAGCCGCCATATGTGGCCTTGAACTTTACGCCATTCCAGTCCCAGGGATTATGGCTGGAGGTGATCATCACGCCACCGGCGGTTTGCAGATTTTTTACCGCGTAAGAAAGGGCGGGCGTGGGCGTGTAATCATCGGAGATTCTTACGGGAATACCGGCGGCGGCCAGCACTTCCGCAGTGGCTTGGGCGAACCGTCGCGAGCCGAAGCGCGTGTCATAGCCGATGACGAGGCCGCGTTTGGGATCTTCATTCTTGAGAACATAGGCGGCAATCGCGCCGGCAACACGGCGTACATTTTCAAAAGTGTAATCATCGGCGATAACGCCGCGCCAGCCATCAGTACCAAATTTAATGTCTTCCATTTTTGTCGCTTCGCTCCAAACCGATTTGAAATTTTCTTTATCAGTTATAAGTTTTCAGCCCTGTTGCAAGCCGCTCGGCGCGTGGTCGGCCTTGCGGCTTTCAGATTGCCATTTTTGTCGCTTCACTCCAAACTGCTTTGAAATTCTTTATCAGTTATAAGTTTTTCAGCCCTATTGCAAGCCGCTCGGCGCGTGGTCGGCCTTGCGGCTTTCTGATTGCCATTTGCGCCACTACGCGTTAAACCGCTTTGAAATATTTTTGTCGGAGCGCAAATGCGATCTGCTGATGACCGTTAAACCAATTCCGTCAGTTTTTTGTCATTCAAGTATTTCACAATTTTACCCACGTCTTGGGAGTGCTCACGGGTGGTGACAAGGATTGCGTCCTCGGTTTCCACTACCACCAGATTGTGCACGCCCACGGCGGCCACAAACTTTTTTGGCGCATAGATGTAATTACCGGAAGCGTTCAGCGCATAAGAGTCTTTTGCTTCAGCAACGTTTCTGGCATCGTCTTTTATATGGACAGCATGGTGTTCATAGAGCGCGGCCCATGAACCCAGATCATTCCATCCAAAGTCGGCGCGCAGGCAGAAGAGATTAGACGAGTGCTCGCCTTTAGCGGAACGGGGCTCAAGTACGGCATAGTCAATGCTGATGTTTTCGCACTTGGGATAAAGCTGCGCAAATTTTTTACTGAAATCTTTTGTGCCCCATGCCGCGGCGATTTCTTCCAGATACGGCGCGGTCTCAGAAAGATGTTCACGCAGAGCGTGAGTAAGCGTGCGGGCGCTCCAGACAAAAATGCCGCTGTTCCAGTAGTAATTTCCGGCAGCCACAAATTCTTCCGCGCGCTGCTGGTTGGGCTTTTCAGTAAAACGTTTTACATGCGAGAGCTCAGAATCAATCTTGTCGCCGGTTTCAATGTAGCCATAGCCTGTTTCAGCGCGTGCAGGCTGCACGCCCATCACAACAATATGGTTTTCCTTAGAGGCGATCTCAATACCGCGCTGCAGGACTTTGCGGAATTTTTTTTCGTCGCCAATCACGTGATCGGCTGGGAACATGCCGATGATGGAGTCTGGGGAAATGCGCTCCAAGAGAAATGCCGCCAGTCCAATGGCCGGGGCGGTGTTGCGCGGCTCAGGCTCCACCACAATTTGCTCACGAGGGATTTTAGGGAGCTGGCGCTGGATTTCTTCCGAAACGAACTCATTGGTGATGACCCAGAAATCTTTTTCAGAGCCGAGCGGGAGCAGGCGGTCCATGGTTTTCTGAATCATGGTCTGCTTGCCATCCAGGGCCAGAACTTGTTTAGCCAGTTTGCGGCGGCTGCGCGGCCAAAAACGCGTTCCACTTCCGCCAGCCAGAATCACAGGATAAAAGAGCTGTTTGCTCACCAAACACTCACAGGGGCAGGAGCCCGGTTTCTTCTTACAACAGAATCGGAACGGATGTTACTGCAATTCTTATT
>DASRCD010000157.1:0-3251 GCA_035653315.1 Candidatus Angelobacter sp. | reverse complement strand
ACTGAACGACATCAATTTCGTTCCGCCTGAATACGCAATTACGCATCTTACGTTCAATTCCGGACGCGCTGAATACCTGGTGATTCTGGAAAATGAAGACCTCACGCGTTAGTGCACCATCCGGTCATCCCCGTTGCAGCGATCATCTATGGTTCAGGAAATTCGCTGCATCATTCATTTGCAGTTCCAGGTATCTGCCCGGTCTAATCTGTCAAGGATGTGCCCGGTTCTGTACCGGCGATTCACCCTTCCCTCCCCATGCCTATCCCAAATTGCCGTAGGGTTGAAAGGGCATCCTCCCAATTGATCCCAGATTGGCGCGAAGTTCGCAATTTCACCCGTTTGGCGTAGAGTTGCGGAAGATAAACAGGGTTTGCAATTGTCAATTTTGGCGATTTAGCAATCCCCTGTAGCCCTCTGCTTGTCCTCTCAGCTTGAATGCCCCCACCCGGGGGTAGAGGTTTTATTGCAAATAAAAGGCGATGTGGCATTCGACAGCCTTATGACAGCCTTGTCGAAGCTCTTTTTCCTGCCACTTTTGACATTGTTTTTGGGGTTATTTTTCTAATTGCTAGTTGCCTCTGCGTCAAAGAACCTGCGCATCTCGGCGCTGCCACACTGTAGCGTATTTCCCCCCAGCAATCACGCGCGAACTAGTTCACCAACACCGGGCACTGCCTTTTACGACCCACTGCCTGACATGGTTCATTGTCCGGATGATCAGGCCATTCCGTATGAAAGGCGAACATGCTGATATGTCTGCTATTCCGAACAAAGGAATAGAATCTGCGTTCAATCGGTACTTTCCGGCATAACATCTTGTCTGCATATCTTTCTTGAAGGGAACTTCCCATGAAAACAATAATTCTTTTGATGTTGTTCTTTGTGTCCGTCGCGGCTTCGGCAGGATCCAGTCGCACTGGCTTAGTGGATGGCGGTGGACCGATCCCGACCTGCTATCCCGGAACGCCGCAATGCCCGAATGGTTCCAGCCTCAAACTCTCATCGTTTGATGGCGGCGGGCCTATTCCCACCTGCTTTCCGGGCAAGATTTGCAAATAGCAGATTGTGAAATCCGGGCGGCTGGTTTAGGCTGGCTTGCCCGGACACATGGAATTTAACTGGTTTTTACAGCTTTTAGGATGGTTGGCGCTGCCGCTTCTGGCAGCCCTCGCAGCAGTGTTTTTGTGGCGCAAAGCGTATCGTGAATTCCCTCTCTTTTTCGCCTACATTGTGACCGCTATTCTGTCATCAATAGTACGATGGATCGCTTTCGGCGCGAGTTACATCAGCTACTATTTCGTTTACTGGATTTCCGACTTACTGTTGTTTGTGCTCGGGCTGGTAGTGATTTACGACTTATTCGCCAAGAGGCTCTTTCGTGGATACCACCGCGTTCGCTTCTACCGTTATTCTGTTCCGTTCGCTATTCTTGTGGTTATCGGTCTAACGATCGCGGCATTGGAAATGCCGAACCGAACCACCGTTTTCCTGATTGCCTCGCGCGTTTTGAGTCTGGTTGTTGTGGTGCTGGTAACGTTTTTTGGCGGGATGATGCTGTTTCTGGATCGCAAATGGACGAACCACGAGATCGGCATTGCATCCGGCTTTGCGCTCAACCATTCCGTGCAACTTATGGTGGCGCTTACCAGAGTGAGGTTGCATTACCGCACTACCGTCATCGACCAGGTTCCTGCATGGGCGTATGATGCCGCTTGCATTCTCTGGATTATTTATTGCTGGAATGTTCCCGAGCAAAGAGGAAAAGAAGCAGTGCCGCTCGAAAGGGAATGGTTGGATGAGGCAAAGCGGCTGGAGCAGCAGCTCAAGAGCTGGTTTTCGCGCAGATGTTGTTTTTAAAGGTTCTGTATTAGTTGTTCCACGAATCCAGCTGAACGCAGCAAAGTAAAATCCACAATCTTGCTTTTAAGTTGCTGATAGGTGGGAACAAGGCTGGAACTGACCGTCTTTTCAAGGTCTGCCAGTTGGGTAGAGAAGGCCAAAGGCCCAAGCGCAAGTACCGCCTTTTTCCAATAGAGCCTCATCAAGACTGAAAGTGAGTAAATGCGTACTTTTGCGCCCACTTCGATCAATTCTTCCGCCAGTTTAGCCAGTAGAATATTTTCAGCATAAAGCTGGCCGGCTGCTAGATCCTGCAGCAGTCCTGAATTGCGGAGAATCCGCTTTGTGGTTTCAATCAGCAGACGAAGCTGCCTGCGCTGGATCGCACGGAACTCGGGTTCGCGGTTGCGGCTGCGGAGATAGCTTTCATTCTTTGGATCGGTCCACTCTAACATCGCACACAGATGCGTTGGGGCTAAAAATGGGATCACTTCATCAAAGCCGGCTTCCCGCATTTGCTTCCGCCGGTGGTGCTTGGAAAGTGCAAGAGCAAAAACACCCATGACACCGACCAAGGGGAAAAGGCATAGCGCGAATGAAAAATTAGACATGCGGAAGAAGTGATCTTGAACGATACGGTTTACCACAAATCAGGATGTTCGCAACATCACTTCAGGTTTTTTCCATATCTCGAAATATCCATGTTGGAAAGAAGAAGGCCGGAAACTGCTTCCCTGGATTAAAGAATCCTAAACTGACCACCAGGTTTTATGTCTGGAGATATCTATTAAAGATTATCCGAGATAATGAACCGCGTGCGTCAGCCACAAGTTCTTCCATCACTATTTCCAAAGTGGGGTGCCCCATCCTTCGCGGTTTGTGCGAAGGGTGGGATTCCCAGACCTTGTCACTTAATGCCTAAGAAATTTCGTTCTACTCAAGACATTACAGAAAGCACGCGAGCCGCTATTGGTTTCTTCCCGGCGAAGGTTGCTTCGCAAATACCGGGTTCGCTCTCAGTAGTTCCACTTCGACTCCTCATATTTATCTCAATTGAGCACCAAAATCCCTTTTCAACCCCTCACCCAACTCAAAATGTTAAACTCGTCTAATTGTTCTGGGACTTCCCGCGCAGGCCCTTCACCGCATGGTCGATTCAGCAGCTAAGCTAAATCCAAAGATTTTTGGCCAAGGAGAAATGGCTGACCTGATCCGTGCCTTTGACTGGAGCGCCTCTCCTTTGGGCCCGGTTGAAAGCTGGCCGGATACGCTGCTGGTTATCGTCAATACTGTGTTGGGGAACCGCCAGCCGTCGCTTTTTTTCTGGGGCAAGGATCTTATTCAGTTTTATAACGACGCATTTCGTCCGAGCCTGGGTTCAGACAAGCATCCCAAAGCTCTTGGGCAAA
>DASRCD010000156.1:0-2820 GCA_035653315.1 Candidatus Angelobacter sp. | reverse complement strand
AATGAGTCGCGCTGGAGCACGCTCATCGGCGAAATAGAAGCCACAGACAACCCACCTAAAAATCCCACAGAGCAACAGGCAGCGCAGGCTCGCGCTCCGCATGTCCCGCTGAAGGTGCCATGGCTCAAGCCGGAAGACCTTGCGCCGGCAGCGGTGTTTCTTGCTTCAGACCTGGCAGCAATGGTGACAGGCGCCTGTTATGACGTAACTGGCGGCGATGACGCGAATAATTTGTCTTAAGAAGTAAAACTTGCCGCAGATTCCGACGGATAAGCGCAGATAAAAATAGCTGCTTGGGCTAGTTAAACTTTGTGCTTGATCCCATGGCCAACTATTGCTAAGGTTAGCCACCCCCTTCTAAAAACAATTTATTCAAAAGGACTGATTGGATGGCGAAGATCGTCGGCATTCATGGCATGAGCCAGCAGGAAGTAGTGTCTGAACTCGAACGCGGCGGAAGATTCATTCAATATCAATGGTGTTTTTCGGTCATTGCCATGACGTTCAAGCGCGGCACCAATATTTACTTTATTCGTGCCGGTGAAAGCGCCGTGGCAAAAGGACTGCCCTGGACAATATTGGCGCTCATGCTGGGATGGTGGGGCATTCCCTGGGGACCAATCTGGACAGTTCAATCCATGTGGACCAATCTGCGCGGCGGCCATGATCTTTCTGCCGAAACAGCAACCGCTTTGCGATTGCCTATCGACAAGAGTTCATTGTATCCAGAGGCGCGCAAGGCGGTAGGGGCGGGGAAGTAGCGTCTGATCGGCATGATCTGGCGATCGGAAAATCAAAACTTTTTTACCGCAAAGGCCGCAGAGGACGCAAAGGAGCAAAAACTTTAACCAGAAAAATCTTTACCACAAAGGACACAGAGGAACACGGAGAAAAGCAAAAGCGGCTGCTTAGTCCCTCAAACTTCTTGACTTATCCATCATTACCATCGTCAATTTTATTGGCGCAAAACTATTCATCATCAACTTTACTGATCGCCAAACTTATTCATCAGCAAGCTTATCCATCTTGAAATCGCCAAATTCTCCTCACCAAACTTAGCAATTGCCAATTACCCATCACCGAATTTGGCAGCTTGCCCTTGAGATTTGCCATTAGCTGAAGCTTTGGCGGCGAGGGCCTTTTTATTCTTGCGGCGGCGTTGACTCCACGCCCACGCTCCCACAGGGACCAGGATGGTGCTCCAGAGCCATTGCCAGTTGTTGGCAACGAATGTTTGCATGGCTGCCATGGGCGAGACGCTGACTTCAATAATTTCATCTTTCACCGGGAAGTCTTTGCTCTTTTCCACTCCGCCCGCACGGACGACAGCGCTGATACGCACATGCAACGGCAGCTTGCCGGATTGCAGCGGCGTGACGGTGAAAGACCACTGGCTGTATCCGCTGTGGGTGATCAGTTGTTCCGTGCGGTCAAGGTTCTTCACATCAAAGTAAGGCGCGCCCACCAGCGTTACCTTCATGGAAGTGCTGATTGGGAGAGTGTCATGCGCGGCAACCTGCCCGGCGCTCAAATCGCTGGAAAGCTGGGCTTGCTGGTCGCGCGAAATTCTTACCTGTACTGTGTCCGGCTGGCTGACCTTCATCTGCTGCGGATGATTCACGGCAACTTCGCCGAGCGGAAGATTGTCAGCAGCCTGCTCCAGCAGCGCATCGGGATCTTGAGTTGTAGGAGGCGGGGGAGCAGGAGCCGGATTTTCAACGCTTGCCGGGCTGCGGTCAGCACTTAAACTCTCAGTGTGTTTTCTGTCATGCTGTCTCTTTGCGGGAGGCAAAGCCGTTGGCGGACTTGCCTGGGGGAGTCCGGAGGGAGAAGTTGCTTGCGGAGGCTTGGCCGATGGCTGCGGCTCAGCCGGCTTGGTGCCGGGAGAAGCTGAAGATGCCGGAGCGGCGGGTTGTGGCTCAATTCTTTGAGGCGCCTGCTGTTTGGCGCAGCCAAGAAGAAAAGCGAAGAAGACGATAAGTGCAAAAATCCTGCCCATATACACGGCCATCCTTGGTTAATAGTGATCTTATCGCGAATTACGTTTCATAAAGCGATAAGATCGCCGAGCTCGCATATCATCCAGGTTACTGGAGAAAAATAAAAACCTGTTCACCGCAAAAGCCGCAGAGCACGCAAAGGAGCAAACTGTAACCACAAAAACTTTAACCACAAGGGACACAGAGGAACATGGAGAAGAATAAAAGTGGTTGCTCAGTCCCCTCAGACCAAGTACTAAATACCAACTACTAAATACCAAATACCAGCTACTGCTCCGCTCAAAATCCACCGTTGGAAGTGGCTGAAAACCACCATTTCAGCCCCTGCGTGGGTAGAGTGAGCGGCTAAATGGCTTAATTTCAGGTAGATAGAAGTTGCTGGAATGGCATGGCACTTGCCTACATCTTGGCAATGGTTGAAGTCTGACGGAAAAGGCCAGGTAAGGAGCAGGCGATGCAAACTACCCTGACTTTTTCGAGTTTATGGCTTACTTCATAGAACGAAGGTTGGCGCGGCGGTTGAACGACCGTCGCGCACAACTGAAGCGGTGACAGGTAAGCGAAAGAGCAATGCAGTTCTCAGGTTTGTATCGGGGCTGGACTTAGTTTCGTGCGGTGACAAGCAGTTTGTAAGTTCAAAATGCAGTAGTCAGGTTCGCAATCAAATGATTGCAATTCATATCAGTAACAGCGGTCAAAGGGGACTATGAAAACGGGACGAATTTTAGCTTGGTTTTTTGCGGTGATGTTACTGGCAGCGGGAGCGTGGGCGCAGACGGATGATTATCCGCAGCAGCCGCCAAACCCTCAGGCGCCGGGG
>DASRCD010000155.1:0-5373 GCA_035653315.1 Candidatus Angelobacter sp. | reverse complement strand
AAACAGCTCAAAGCGAAATTCGGGGACTTCGCGGGAAAGCTGATAGAAAGCCAGCAACGCCTTGATGTTCTCCGCGGTATTCAGTCCGTAAACAGAGCGGATCGTGGCATTTTCACTTTCTAGGAGATGCAAATTTATATCGCGCACGCCACATTTGCCTAATCCCCGCAGCCAATCAAGAAGCGCTGGAAGCTTTTCTTCTGTAGCATTGCCTCGATGAAGTGTAATAATGAGGGATGGAATGATGCCTTCCTTGCATAGCCGCTCAATTGCAGCTTGCGATTTCTGCGTGCTTTTGCGCGTATTTTCCAAATTGCCGTGCCATCTCACATCATTGAGTTCCCCAGGACCATCCATCGAGATGCCAACGTGCACGGCATATTTGCGGAACAAGGCAATATGGTCGTCATTGATAAGCGTGCCATTTGTTTGAATTTGATTGCGGCCAAATCGCTCGTATCCCCATTGCCAAAGCTCTTCTATATCTCGAAGGGGCATTAAAAGAGGTTCGCCACCAAACAAAGTGAATGCTCCACCTTCGGCTTCAAGCGCGGCTTTCATTTTTACCATGTCATATTCATTGCTCGGATTGACGGCGTCACGCTGTGGATGTTGATAGCAATAGTGGCACTGGATGTTGCATAGTACGTTGAGCGGTCGAAGTTCAATACTCATGGATTCCTCCAGAATGATCTGAGGTCAAAACGTGGCTATCTCAATGCTGCCAAAATGAGGTCAGAATGTTGTATCCATCTGATGCGAAATGCCGCTGCAATTTTGCGGAATCGTCTGTTTATATCTGGTAGAACCGAGCATGAGGCAACGGTGAAAACTCGCCGATGCCATCAGCTAACTGAGCGCATACAGCTTTCTCCGGAGTCAGTACAAGTTCATAGTTATAAAAATTCGCCCACTGCTCAGATGTAAGATCCAGATGCGCCCGCAAAAGACGTTCAATTCTGTCTTCTTCAATCAATAAATTGTCGGCGAGAACCTGCATCTGGTCGGCATAGCCAGACTGATTTTGCAACCGGCAGCGGTGAAGAACGAATGTGGAATACTGGCTGGTCTTGCGGTATTTTGCCCCAAGGAATGACATAACGCCCGCGGAACGCACTGTTCCAGCGTTATAAATCGTCAGGGGAACTGGCAAGGCATGAAAAAAGTTATATAGGGCAATCCCATCAGCAACGCTTCCACCATTGGATTGA
Organism: Candidatus Angelobacter sp.; assembly: GCA_035653315.1. Lineage (GTDB taxonomy): Bacteria > Acidobacteriota > Terriglobia > Terriglobales > Acidobacteriaceae > Angelobacter. The sequence continues at coordinate 4,162 of DASRCD010000155.1, read as the reverse complement.
AAAAGAAGATGAATATGCTTAGAACCGTCATTAATTGCCTTTGTAAGCGCCCTTAGAATTTGGCTCACCGCAGTATGCTCGATGCTTCCACAAAATGCTACAAATGCATGCTCGCTAATTTCTTCACTAGAACGAGTCATAAGCGCACTATCAATATCGCCAATAGTCATATTAGGCATGGATAAGCTTCCTCTATAAATTTTCAATATATTCCATTAGCAAGTTGAATGGAGTCCCTTGGCACATCATGAATAGCAGCATAACGAAGTGCTTAAACTTGGTAGAATTATGAATTACAAGCACAAGTAGCGACAGATAGTTTTAGATCATATCTGGAAGTTTCTGCTCGTCCAGCACAGGCCATTGTGGCAAGCAGAATTTGTACTCGTTCACTCCCCGAGAGCTCTTTCTCGAATATTCCGTGCAAATCGCGCAATGGACCGGATGTAATAATGATTGGATCGCCGAGCTTAAATGTTTGCCCCAGAAGCACACTCCCATCGTCCCCAATGCGTCTGGAGATGGCCAAAATTATTTCTTCACCAATTTCAGCAGGTTTGCCCCCAAAACTCACAACATAGGCTATGCCGCGCGTGAAGCGGATTTTCTGAATCATCGTTTCCATATTGAAACAAGCGAAGATGTACCCCGGAAATAGCGGCTTTTTGCGCCCTATCTGTCGATCATGAAATTTTGGTGCCAGAGTAGGAATACCCCAAGCTGTCAGGTTTTCTGCAGCTCGGTCTTCCTGGTGTGGCTTTGTGGCGAGGGCGTACCAAAATGATTGCGTTATAGGATCACAGGGCATGAAACCCATTATTGCCTCCCTTAGATTCAGTTATGCCATGTTTACTGCGCTGATTTGGTCGATATCTCAATATGGATAAGATGGCTGCGTCTTCTGAATATCCTCTTATAAGTAAGGGGAGTGGAGTTGCTGCTTAAGGTAGCGTAATCCGGGCAGAGCTACCGCACTTTGGATCTATCCGACCTCTCGCCTAAATTACCTATTAGTTTCAGCAAGAAATTGATCCAGAAATGTTTAACTCGAGGCTGATAATGGCTGATTGCCACAATTTAGTCAATCACATTTACAGGCTTAAGTAAAAAAAATTTGATATTAATATTCCATTTTGAAACATTATTTGTGGGCAGTGATTTCAGTGTTTATATACTTTAACTGTTGGTGGATAGAGCAGTTTTTGGTGGTGGTTATATTTAAACTTGAGTTGCTTAACGAAAACTATGCGATTGTCTATTCAGCCAGATGAACCTCCAAATACCTGATATCCAAAAATTGAGTCGAGATTGGGAGTGTGGTGGTGAATGTATCAATGCAATCGATGCAAGTGCCAGACAGCTTTAAATTGCGTGAAGTTGAGAGCCGCGATTTATCAATGCTTTTGCAATGGCAAAATGCCAGTCATATTCGCGAGACTGCATTCAATGATCGTGTGATCAAGCAGGAAGAAGCTCAACAGTGGTTTGATGCTTTGCAGAATGAGCGCCGATGCAAGCGCTTGGTTTTTGAAGGCTATGGAATCCCTATGGGCTTGATTGTATTTACAAGCATTGACAGGAAGCATTCCACGGCACATTGGGGATTTTATCTTGGACGGCCAGATTTTCCGAAAGGAACCGGCACAATCCTAACTTACCATGGCCTGCAGTATGCGTTTGGTGAATTACATCTGCGCAAGATCTGTGCCGAGATTCTTGATAGCAACATTCGCAGTATCAATCTTCACAGGAAGTTGGGCTTCACCTGGGAGGGAATTTTTCGAGAGCATATTTTAAGAAATGGAAATTATCATGACGTCCTAGTAATGGCTTTATTTGAACGTGATTGGGTAAATAACCGCGCATCATTGAACAAACCTTTTTTGCCGCTTCCCGCAAAATAAATTACAAGCTCGTCTCACCGAAATATGATCCCCGTGCGGCCCTTTAAGTGACTAAATGAATTAGATCAGTACACCGACCAATGAAAGAATGCTTAGAAACATGTTCTACTGGTTGGGCTTCTGCGCAGGAGACGCGCTGATGGCAAAATAATAATGCTCCACAACACGATCCGTACACGACCGCGCTTTACAGCCGCTTCCGATTTCCACACAAATACCTTTAGGACTCCCGGTGCGGCTCCAAACGTTTCTAAACCGCACAATTACCACCCCCGGCCATACCGGCAAAAGCAAAGACGTCATATAACAAGAAATGCCCTTGCCGCACACTCTACTTGCTTTCATCCTTTTTGATGGATTTTTTAAGAGCCAATCGTTTTCCATGCAGAATGCAAAAAATCCGTTTTAGCCGGTGATGCTTTCGTTGCGTCGTCAATCCGCCATTGCCCTATGACGCCCTGAACTCGCGAAGTTTGGATGTTGTCAACTGATCCAGAAATTCCAGGGACTCGGATTGTGCCTATGTAAGCAGTTGTTTCTCGAGTAGCGTCTTGCTTGACAGATCGAAATGGGCGCTAATTTCCGAGCTTGTTCGTCAGCCAAAAATCTTTAACGGCCTTCTCAACCCTGATTCGGCAGGATTGTGGCGATGGATCAGGCTGCGGGCAGAGCCGGGTTAATGCTGATGGAGCGGCCCGAGCCGCAGGCAGCGATAAACGATGTCATTGTTCAGGTTCATGCGTCGGGATTCACCGGGGATGAGCTGACTTGGCCCTCGACCTGGACTGATCGCGCCGGCTGTGACCGGACGCCTTCAATTCCCGGACACGAACTGGCCGGAGTGGTCACCGCTCTCGGCTACGGCACGACGGGGTTGTCGATTGGGCAGCGAGTGTTCGGTCTCACGGATTGGTACCGCGACGGCACACTGGCGGAGTATGTGGCCGTCGAAGCACGCAGACTCGCGCCGCTGCCGGGCGACGTTGACTTCACGGTGGGCGCAGCCCTGGTGATGCCTGGCCTGACAGCGTGGCAGGGGCTGTTCGAGCATGGCCGCCTTCGTGCGGGGCAGAGCGTTCTTGTGCATGGCGCGGCCGGTGTAGTCGGCTCCATGGCGGCCCAACTCGCACGCGAGGCCGGCGCGTACGTCATCGGCACCGGGCGCGCTGCCGCGCGTCAGACAGCTCTCGACTTCGGCGCACGGGAGTTTGTCGACCTGGATAACGACGCGCTGGAAGACGTTGGCGAAGTCGATCTGGTCTTCGATGTCATCGGCGGCGACATCGCGAAACGGTCTGCTGGCTTGATTCGCGCCGGAGGAACGTTGGTGACCATTACCGGCCCGACCGAGGCGCGGCCCACTGACGGCCTCACGATCGATTTCGTCGTCGAAGCCGATCGGGCCCAATTGAATGAGCTCGTCCAGCGGGTCCGGGATGGTCGGTTGCGGACGAACATCGGCCAAGTGGCTGCCCTCGACAATGCGGTTGCTGCCTTTAACCGAACTGAGCGGATCAAGGGAAAGACGATCATCCGCGGGTCGGAGAGCGTGGCACGAAGGTGAGATTCTTATAGCTCGCGCTATCGTTTCGTGCATTCCTGGGTGAGAGAACGCCCCTGATCTCTACGCTTCTCGTTCGTATCATTTATCAGCAAATGGAGCAACATCATCAGTAGTCAGCATTGACTACAGTTTCCTCAGAAGAAAGATCATCTGGTCGGAATTGTTATCCAGCAGCCTGCGGTCAAATGATCCATATTCCTCTACAACCTCCAATCCCGCCAGCATAAACAGGGCGCGGAGATGCGGATAGCTATAAGACGATGTCTGAAATGGCGCCGTTTCCTCTTGAATCAGCTTTCCACCCTCGTAAATGCGATAGATGAAGGTCGAACGGGTTGTCTGATGGATCTTGTCCGCTGACTCCCTTCTAATATACTGCCGCACGATCTTGCTGGGATCGGATTTTGGCGTCCACTCGTGTTCCAGGATCTCCTCCCCTATGGGCGGAGGGTTCGAGGTCCATTTGGGAAAAAACACATCCAAAACCAGGGCTCCTGCCGGCTCGAGATGAAATGCTGCGGTCTTGAGTGCAGCAATTTGGTCGGTCACGGTGTACATGTGATGAAGCGACCCAAACGGAATGATCAACAGCGGATACTTCGTATCGGTACGAAAACTCCTGATGTCGCCTTCACGCAGGGAAACCAGCCCACGAACTTCCTTGGGCTCTTGCGCCACCTTTTTCCGCAGGACA
>DASRCD010000154.1:0-2905 GCA_035653315.1 Candidatus Angelobacter sp. | reverse complement strand
CGGCCTCCGGGCCGCTTTCTTATTTGGAAGTATAAAATTGCAGGTGTGCGATGTCCCGCGAATTTAAAATTCGTCCCGCTGTCCCTGACGATATCCCGGTTTTACGCGCGTTGATCGATGCTTCCGTTCGTGGGCTACAAGCAGCGGACTACAGCCCGGTGCAGATTGAGAGCGCTCTTAGAACGGTGTTTGGCGTAGACACCCAATTGATCTCCGATCAAACCTATTTCGTGGCAGAAACAATTCCTGCTCTAAACGCAGCTCCATCGGATCATAGTTTGATTGTTGGCTGCGGCGGCTGGAGCAAGCGCAGGACTCTTTATGGCGGCGATGCCTGGAGAAACCGGCATGATGACCTGCTCGACCCCAGGCAGGATGCAGCCAAGATCCGTGCGTTCTTTATTCATCCGGCTTGGGCGCGGCGCGGCATTGGCAGCTTGATTCTTGATGCCTGCGAGTCATCAGCGGCATCCGCGGGATTCACCCGCTTTGAAATGGGCGCTACGCTGACCGGCGTGAAACTGTTCCGCGAACGAGGATATGTTGCCGTGGAATCGCTTGATGTTCCTCTGGAAGATGGCATTACGCTGCCGGTGATTCACATGATCAAACACGCCTGATTGGATCACGCGGAATCTTCCGGTCTTCCAGGCACAACAGCCGCAAACCATGTAAACTTATGCCGAAATGAACGGTCATTCATTCACTGCATGGCCGCACATTCATGGAGGTTCTATGGACCTGAATCTCAGCCCGGAAGAAACAAAATTCCGTGATGAGCTTCGCGCATGGCTCGCCGCCAATGTTCCAAAAGATTGGGACGAGCGCCGCGAAGAGTCTCTTGAGTCGCGCTTTGAATATCTCAAGCGCTGGCAGCGCAAACTCTATGAAGGCGGCTGGGCGGGAATCTCATGGCCCAGGGAATATGGCGGCCGTGGCGCAAGCTTAATGGAGCAAGTCATCTTCTGGCAGGAGATGGCGCTGGCTTCCGCGCCTCCATTGGCCAATGTGCTGGGATTGGGAATCATTGGGCCAACCATCATTGCTTTTGGCACTGAGGCACAAAAGAAACGTCATCTGGCAAAAATCCTGAGCGCAGAAGAAATCTGGTGTCAGGGATTCTCCGAGCCAGACGCCGGCTCTGACCTGGCGAATGTGCGTTGCGAGGCGCGCCTGGATGGCGACCACTATGTCATAAATGGACAAAAAGTCTGGAACAGTTATGGCTGGGCCGCACAGTGGTGCGAACTGGTGGTGCGCACCGATCCGAATGTTCCCAAGCACAAGGGGCTTACTGTAGTCCTGCTGGATATGAAAACGCCGGGTGTAGAGGTCCGCCCATTGCGCCAGATGACCGGCGAGACTGAGTTCAATGAACTTTTCTTTCATGATGTGCGCGTACCAGTGACAAATGTGGTTGGCAAAGTGAATGAAGGCTGGAACGTTGCCATGGGCACGCTGATGCATGAACGCGGAACGTTCGGCGCCGGCCTTCAGATTACCTATCGGCGCAATATGGAGCGGTTGATCGATCTGGCCAAAACCACAAAGCGCAACGGCCACACTGCCGCGGATGATCCGGTGGTCCGGCAAAAGCTGGCGCAGTGCTATGCCGAAATTGAAATTATGCGTTGCAATCAGATGCGCGCCTTCAGCCGCATCAACGCTACCGGAGTACCGGGGCCGGAAGGATCAATCCAGAAAATTTTCTGGAGCGAACTTAACCAGCGCTTCCAGCAGATCGCCCAGGAACTGTTGGGACCGTATGGACAACTTGAAGCCGGCGATGAGTACGCTATCGATAACGGTATGTGGGCTTACGGTTATCTGCGCTCTCGCGGCAATACGATTGAGGCCGGAACATCAGAAATTCAGCGCAATATTATTGGGCACTTTGTTTTGGGCCTGCCCAAGAGTTACTAGGAATTAGCAGATGAAGGTATTTATTGAAAACGAAGCGGGCTCTCGCATCAAGCATGAGCACAATGAGAAGACGCTTGAGCTTCAGGGTACATCCCTTGTCTCTCGCGCTTTTCCCTGGCCGTATGGCTTTATTCTCCACACCACGGGTCAGGATGGCGACAATGTTGACTGCTTTGTTCTCACGCAGAGGTCGTTGCGCACCGGCGATATCGTGGATTGTGACCCAATCGGCCTGATTGAGCAGATCGAAGACGGCGAAATCGACCACAAAATATTTGCCCGCTTTCCGGATGAAGCGGCGGTCCTGGACGAAGCAGCCGTGGAGAAATTCAAAGATTTTGCCTTGCACGTCTTTGAGCACATTCCCGGCAAGACGAAAGAGATCGGCCGTTGTTGTGACCGGCAAATGGCTATTGCATATATTGACCGCCATCAGGACCGGAACCAGACTACGTGAATCAGGAGCACCATCATGCAATTCGGATTGAGTGAAAGCCAGCAAATTCTCAAAGACACGGCGCGCAAGTTTTTTGCCGGTGAATGCCCTATTGCCGAGGTGCGTAAAACCATGGAGACCGCCACGGCTTATGACGCGGCTTTGTGGTTCAAGCTGGCTGAGCAGGGCTTTACCGGCATCATTATCCCTGAAGAATATGGCGGCATGGGGCTAGGAAAGGTTGAGTTGGTCCTGCTGATGGAAGAAGCCGGATATGCGTTACTGCCGGGACCATTCTTCTCCACGGTTGCGCTGGCTGGAGCGGTAATCGACGCGGCGGGAACATCGGCGCTGAAGAAAAAATATCTGGAGCGCATTGCCAGCGGACAAGCCAGGTCCACCGTTGCTTTTCTAGAAGCCGATGGCAATTGGGACCCGGCCCACCTTCAAATTTCCGCCACTGGCAACAGACTCACAGGAACAAAACTCTTTGTGACCGATGCTGCCGCGGCTGATTTCATTGTCGTGGTTGCGCAGAACGGCGTT
>DASRCD010000153.1:0-6938 GCA_035653315.1 Candidatus Angelobacter sp. | reverse complement strand
ACACATGGCTCAAGCCCACGCGTTTCAGCCATATCAATGGCGAAATCATTTTTGTTCGCGTGCCTACTCCTGAGTTTCGTCACATCGGTGAAAAATTTGGCGACTTGATCCAGGAAGCCATTGACACTCTGGCTCCTGAGTATCAAGACGTGAAGTTCATCACCGCTGAAGAGGATCCCACTGCGCCTCCGGTGCGTCCGGATGGCGGCTTTGCTCCCGTTTCCGCTAACGCGTCGGCCGTGTCTGCTGCGCGGCAGCAAAGATTTGATTGGGATTCCGCTGCTCAGCTCAGCCCTAAATATACTTTTGGAGCGTTCGTCATCGGCGCCGGCAACCAGTTTGCCCATGCTGCGGCGCAAGCGGTTGCAGAGCGGCCCTCCAAAGCCTACAACCCGCTTTTCCTCTATGGCGGGGTGGGTATGGGAAAAACGCACTTAATGCAGGCCATTGGCCATGAAGTAAAACGGCGCACGCCGCAGGCTTCCATCTGCTATGTCTCCAGCGAGAAGTTCACCAATGAAATGATCAACTCTCTGCGCTATGACAAGATGATCAGCTTCCGCGATAAATTCCGGAACGTTGACGTGCTGTTGATTGATGACATTCAGTTCCTGGCGCAAAAGGAACGGACGCAGGAAGAGTTTTTCCATACTTTCAATGCACTGCATGAGTCGATGAAGCAGATTGTGATCGCCAGCGACCGTCCGCCAAAAGAGCTACCTGAGATTGAAGACCGTTTGCGCTCCCGTTTTGAATGGGGACTGATCGCAGACATTCAGCCGCCCGATCTTGAAACAAAAGTAGCCATTCTGCAAAAGAAAGCTGAATCAGAGCGCGTTACGCTTTCCACGGACCTGGCTCTGTATATTGCTTCTAATGTACGGACCAACGTGCGTGAGTTGGAAGGTGCGCTCATTCGCTTGATTGCGTATTGTTCCCTGACCGGCGCTGAAGTCAACCTGGTTACAGCGCAACAGGTGCTCAAGAATTTCATTGACTCGCAGGCGCGTAAGATCACGATTGACGCCATTCAGAAAGCCGTGGCTGAGCAGTTTGGATTACGTGTTACGGAGATCAAAGCAAAAAGCAACTCGCGCGCGATTGTGTTCCCGCGGCAGATTGCCATGTATCTGGCAAAGCAGATGACGGAAGCGTCCCTGCCGGAAATCGGGCGGCAGTTCGGTGGAAAGCACCATACAACAGTGATGCACTCCATTGACAAGATTGAGGAACAACGGCAAGCGGACAAGGATCTGAACCGCTTACTGAATAAGTTGACAGAGACTCTCAATAATTAATCTCGTTTTTGTGCGGCAAGGGAATGGTGTGCAACCGGGTTTTCCACTTTTAAGCAGGGTTTATTTTGCGGATCGTGTGTGGATGAAATGTGGAAACCGTGGAGAAAACCGGTGCAAGCAAAACAACCGGACGGTATTCCCTCCAGCATGACAGATTTACGGCCCGGAATTGCGGAACGGTGGAATGCGGCAAAACCCTGTAAACTAGGGAGTTGGGCCTGATTCCCACTTTTCCTCAGGCATCTACTGTTACTACTGTAATTACTTGTATTTATCTTTTGATAGTTTCAATAATATTAGGGAGCCACGAATATGCCTTCCTCCGCAGGCACCGAGGCGGGAGCCACAATGGAAATCAGCGTAAGCAAAAGCGACCTGTTGAAAGAGCTCACGGCCACTCAGGGCGTAGTAGAACGCAAGACTACCATCCCGATCCTTTCCAATTTCCTGTTTGAAGCTGCCGGAGATAAACTCTCCATCACCGCAACGGACCTCGATCTCAGCCTGCGCACGTCATGCCCGGCAAAGGTCAAGAAAGAAGGGTCCTGCACTATTCCCGCGCGCAAGCTTTATGATTATGTAAAGCTGCTTGGCGATGGCGACATCAGCATTAAGCTGCTGGAAAACCACTGGGTGCAGATTCGCAGCGGCCGCTCCAACACAAAAATGGTGGGTATGGCCCGGGCGAATTTTCCCGCCCTGCCACACTTTCCCACTGAGGCTTTGCAGCTTCCTGCCCAGGTCCTCCGGCAATTGATCGCTAAAACCATCTTTTCAATTTCCAATGAAGAATCGCGTTACACCCTGAATGGCGCTCTCATGGTGATGAAGCCGGAATCCATCATCATGGTGGCCACGGACGGACATCGCCTGGCGCATATTGAAAATGCCAATACCAAGCTGCCGGTGAGCGGAGAATTGAAGGTGTTGGTTCCCAAGAAAGCAATGGCTGAGCTGAGCACGTTGCTCAATAGCAGTGACGCTCAGACAGTTGAATTTGCAAAAGATGAATCGACCTTGTTCTTCCGCATTGGCGGACGGCTGCTTACCTCGCGCCAACTTACCGGGCAATTCCCCAACTATGAGGCTGTGCTGCCGCGGGACAACAACAAGTCAGTCACTATTCATTGCGATGAGCTGTCCTCGGCAATCCAGCGCGTAGCGCAATTTGCCGACGAGCGTTCCAATGCCATTCGCATGAAGGTGGAGAAAAACGAATTGAAAGTTTCTTCCTCGAATACCGAAACCGGCGAATCGGAAGATTCCATCGAGACGGCTTATACGGGCGACCCGATGATGATCGGTTTCAACTCGCAATATCTGCTTGAGTTTTTAAAAGTGGTCGGTACGGGCGATGTTCGCTTTGAATTTAAAGACGCCCAGACTGCGGGCCAATTGCGTCCTGATGAAGCGCCGGACAGCGAATATCGTTATCGCTACATCGTCATGCCTATGAGAATCTGACGCCTTTCAATCCAATAAAACAGGCCGGACATTTGTGTCCGGCCTTTGTTTTGGACTAAAAAATTCTTACTGGGCAATCTTCCGGGCAAGAACGCGGTCCACAGTTTGTTCAACGTTCGGCAGGAAGGAATCAATGCCACTGATGGAAGCGCTCGCGCCGGCTGCTGCAAACCGTGTGGCAACCAAAGCATCGTTCCAGCGTTGGAAAATAAGCTTTGATGGTGATTCAAGAACGCTGTGGCGCTCAGGTTCCGGCAGGTAAAAGCAAACAGCCCAGAATGCGAGAACCGCGAAATACTGGATGTAGTCTATGAAATCCAGAGCCCCAGTGATTTGCGGGAACTTGGTGTATAGATACGAAGAGCTAAGGCTGAGCGATGCATAAATTCCCATGCCCAGGCCAATACTAACCGGGCGGCTGCGCCAAGCCAGGCCTAGGCGACGTTCAAAGAGGAAAAACAGGAGCAACAAGCCGCATTGCACCAGCCGTATTGATCTTTGAAACTGCACCGCAGCGGCAACGCATTTCATCAGCGTGTTGTCAGTGGTAGCAAAGGCGGTCAATGTTGAGGCTAAGAACAGGAAAGCCGCGGCCCAGCGGAACAGCATTTTTCCCAAGTCAATCAATCCGTGATAGGGCTTTAGTGCCTTGACGAAAATTTCATACATTACGCCAAATTCCACCAGCATCAGCAGGGGATTGACGATCCAGAAAAGATGAAAATAACGAATCGGCGAGAGGACAATAACTCCCACAAATAAAATTAGGCCACCAATTGCTGAGAGGGCGTTGTACCAGAAAAAGACGGGAAACTCGGCTCTTTTGTTGCGCTTGAGTAAAAGCCAGGCAATTGCGCCTTGTAGCGCAGCAGTGAGAAGAACAATCGATTGAGAAGTATTCACAGAGCCAACCCTCCAGGAGAGCGAAAGCATACTACTCCCCTGGAAGCCCAAGCAAGGCATCTGGTTGACACCAAAGTACAATTTACTAGTTAGTAAATATCTGCGGTTAAGAAAACAGCCAAGCCATTGAAAAATCAATGGTTTGTTTGGCTGTTATTTTACGCAGAAACTAACATTGCTGTTCGGTTTCGACGGTGCGCAGGGGATTTGTGGTTTTGTACCAATCAATCCAAACGCAGGATTAAATTCTCCTGAGAATGCAGCAAAGACAGCGCAAACAACCAGAACAAGCATCCAGGTACGAAGTAGCAGTTTCATTGGGGAAAGTCTCCTGTTTCTCTCTTAGGGCTCTTATTTGGCTCTATTTGGTGGTGACGTTTCGAAGTGTTTTGAAACGCGAGAGTGAGTATATAATTAATCCCTAAGTTTTCAATACTTTATTAGTACAATCCCAGCTTTTGAAATCAGTCTATCCGTGCTTTTCTACCCGGCCTATTCTGGCCCGCAATGTGCTACAATAGAGAGTGGCCAAAATTCCCACTAAAGCATTGAATTTAAGTAACTTGAGGGCAGTTTTCAGCCCCGGTAAAAGCTACACTGGCACGTGGAAGAGGAGCTAAGGTTTGTCTACCCGCGAATCCGCAACGGCAACAGCAAAACAAATGGCAGAACAAAAAAGCAAAAAATCTGGCGGTAATGGAAACGGCAACTACACTGCGGAGGACATTAAAGTCCTTGAGGGCATGGAAGCAGTACGCCTGCGCCCAGCCATGTACATTGGCTCAAACGGAGAGATGGGATTGCACCATCTCGTGTATGAAGTTGTGGACAATTCAGTCGATGAAGCGCTGGCGGGTCATGCCACTCAAATCGGTGTAACGATTCACATCGATAATTCCATTACTGTTGTCGATGATGGGCGCGGCATTCCCGTGGATGACATGATCATCGACGGAGAAAAAATTCCCGCAGCCCAGGTTGTGCTCACCAAGCTGCATGCCGGCGGAAAATTTGACAGCTCCAATTACAAAGTTTCCGGCGGTCTTCACGGCGTTGGCGTTTCCTGCGTAAATGCGTTGAGCCACCAGTTTGATCTTGAGATCTGGCGTGATGGACATGTGTGGGAACAGGCATATTCAAAGGGGAATCCGCAGACCAAGCTCAAGAAAACCGGCACTACAAAAAAGCGCGGAACCAAAGTGCATTTCCTGCCGGACAAGGAAATTTTCACGGCGACGGAATACAATTTTGACACTCTGGCGCAACGCCTGCGCGAGCTCGCGTTCCTGAACAAAGGCCTGGAAATCTCGCTTACCGATGAGCGGCAGACGGACCCGAAAACCGGAGAAGCGAAGAACCTGAAATTCAAGTACACCGGCGGTATTGCGGAATTCATCAAGCATTTGAACCGCGGAAAAAGCGTGCTGCATGACAAGCCGATTTACATGGAAGCCGAGCGTGACGGCGTAGCCATGGAAATCGCGCTGCAGTACAACGACGGCTACTCAGAAACCGTTTTCAGCTTTGCCAACAACATCAACACGGTGGATGGCGGCACGCATCTTTCAGGATTTCGTACTTCACTTACGCGCACCATCAACTATGCCGGCCAGCAACTCGGCCTGTTTAAGGACGTAAAAGAAAACCTTACCGGTGACGATGTGCGTGAAGGTCTGGTAGCGGTGGTAAGCGTAAAGCTGCCGCAGCCGCAATTTGAAGGCCAGACCAAAGGCAAGCTGAATTCTGATATCGCCGGAATCGTACAAGCTTTTGTAAATGAACGGCTTGGCGCATTCTTTGAGCAGAACCAGCCGGTCGCGCGCAAGATCATTAACAAAGCTGTTGAAGCTGCCCGCGCCCGTGAAGCTGCCCGCAAAGCCCGCGATCTCACGCGTCGTAAAGGCGCGCTTGACGGCGGTGGACTGCCCGGCAAATTAGCGGATTGCTCGGAGCGTGATCCCAATCGCTGCGAACTGTTCCTGGTGGAAGGTGAATCCGCAGGCGGCACGGCCAAGCAGGGCCGCGACCGTCGTTTCCAGGCCATCCTACCGCTGAAGGGAAAGATCCTCAACGTTGAAAAGGCGCGCTATGACAAGATGCTGAGCCATGAAGAAATCCGCGCCATGATTACGGCGCTGGGCACTGGCATTGGCAAAGAAGATTTTGATCCGGCAAAGCTGCGCTATGCCAAAGTCATTCTCATGACAGACGCTGACGTGGACGGTTCGCACATTCGCACGCTGCTGCTCACGTTCTTCTTCCGTCACATGAATGAGCTGATCAAGCGCGGTAATGTTTTCATTGCGCAGCCGCCGCTTTACGGCATTAAAAAAGGCAAGAGCCAGCAGTACATCAAAGACGATCGCGAGTTTGTGCGCGTAATGGTGAAACGTGCGGCGGAAGGAATGACGGTCCGTTACGGTGAAGGCGCAGCCAAGCTGGAAGGCGCTGCTCTTTCCAAGTTCATGACCACGTTGAACGAGTATCTGGTCTTCTTTGAAAAAGTGGACAAGCGTTTGCGCCATGAACGCATTACTGAGCTGCTGCCGCGGCTCGGCATTTCACAGCGCGCGGACTTTGAAGGCGAAAAGAAAACTCCTTCAAAGAAAATTGAGAAGCTGGAAAAAGAAATCAACAAGCTGGCCAAGGAATATCAACTCAAGCAAATTGAGAGCTATTTCGATGAAGAACACAATCTCTGGGGCGTAAAGTTTACTGACTCACAAGGCGCTGAGCGGCAGATCAATTGGGCCCTGGCTTCCACGCCTGAATATCGCCAGATGATCGCGAAATTCAAGCAGATTGAGCAGAACATGGAGCCTCCGTTTGTAGTGGAAGTGGCGGGGAAAGCCACGGAAGAAGCGGCTGCTGACCTGAGCGATGCCGAGCGTGAGGACCTGGAAAAGGCGGCAAAGAAATCTTCCAAGACGCCGATCCGCCGGACTAAGATTGAAGCCGAGCGCGTAGAGAAGAACTCAGCGCGAGAGCTGTTTGATTACGTGTTGGCTGAAGGCAAAAAAGAATATAGCGTCCAGCGCTACAAAGGTCTGGGCGAAATGAGTTCAGAACAGCTTTGGCAAACCACCATGGATCCGGAGCGCCGCACTTTACTCTCAGTAAAAGCGGAAGACATTGAAGCCTGCGAAATGATCTTTACCACGCTCATGGGTGAAGACGTGGAGTCCCGCAGAAAATTCATTGAAGAGAATGCGCTGGATGTGAAGAACCTGGATATTTAGTTCGAGAGATGGGTTGGTTCAGTCAAGCTCCGAA
>DASRCD010000152.1:0-2330 GCA_035653315.1 Candidatus Angelobacter sp. | reverse complement strand
TAATGAATGTAATTTTCCGGTGAGAGCACCGGAAGAGACACGGGCAAAAGCAGGACGCTTGCAAGGATCACCAACCCTACATAAATGCTTCTGGCCCAGGTCCCAATGCGGCGTCCTTGGGTGATGCGCTCCAGTCCAATTCCTCCCGCTGCAAACAAGATGGGATAGATGGGCACCACATAATAATTTTTGGCTTTCACAGTGATAAACGCCGCCAGCACCACAATGTAAGTCCAGCCCAGCAGCTGATAGCCTTGATTGCGGCTGCTGATCGCGTCTTGGACTTGCGCTTCCGCAGCTTCTTTGCTGACCGATTGTTTACGTGAAAGAAACAACCAGATCAGTCCGCCCAGCCATAGCGGAAAGAGAATGGGATTCAAGATGACTGCCTGATCTGCGATAAACGCCAGCGGGCCGCGCACCACGTCACGGTTGCCCATGCGTATGTTGTGGATCAGCTCCAGGAACGGAAAATGGTAGTGAATCTGCCATAAAAGATTCGGCAGCGCAATCACAGCGCAGGCCAGCACGCCCAGCCAGAGATACCGACTTTTTAAAAAATGGCGATGCGGTGTGAAAACAACGCCCGCCAGGATGCCGAACAAGAGAAAAGCAATGGAGTATTTATTTTGAAATCCCACTCCGGCCAGAATGCCGAACCATAACCAATAGCGCGCGTTGCCTGTATTGACGGCGCGCACAACCAGCCAGATACAGCCGAGCCAGATGATTTGTTCAAAAATATTGTCCGTGAGCCAGGAAAAGCCAACCAGATAAATTGGGACCACCACCACGGCAAACGCGGCCATGGCTTGGGCAAAGCGGCCTCCACCCATCTCACGCGTCAATTTCCCGGTAAGCCATACCACCGCTGCTCCCGTAAGAATTGGCAGCAGGCGCACACCGGCTGCATTGTTTCCAAACAGATGCGTGCCAAGCCACGCAATCCACACCGTGAGCGGCGGATGATCAACATATCCCCAAGCCATGTGGCGCGAACAGGCCACATAATACATTTCGTCGCGGAAAATTCCGTAGCGCGTGATGACGGAAAGGTGCAGCAGCAACTCAAGGGCAACAACATAAAGCACCAGCGCCGGGCCGGTGGTAAAGCGGCTATAAAGGCCTTCTTCGGCGATTGGCTTGACGGAAATTTTTTCAATCATTTGTTATTGCCATTTGCGGTTAAACCCATCTCATTGCTGCATTCATTATGGATTCAAAATCACTTTGCCAAACTGCTCGCTTTTTTCCAGCCGTTCATGCGCGGCTGCGGCTTCACGCAAAGGAAAGCTCTTGTCCACCACGGGCTTAATTTTTCCGGCGAAGATCTGCTTCATCACCTGATGAAAATCACCCATTGTTCCCATGAATGAACCCAGGAATGAAAGCTGGCGGGCAAAGAGGGACCTGGTATCGAAACTGGCTTCCGGGCCGGTGGTTGCGCCACAGGTTACCAGCTTGCCGCCCGGCTTAAGCGACTTCATGCTTTCCTGCCATGTGGCTTTGCCGACGTGCTCAAACACAATATCGCACATGCCCTTATTCGTAATGCGCTTCACTTCTTCAGCAATCTTCTGTCTGTAGTGGTTAATCACATGGTCCGCGCCCAGTTCTTTGCATTGGTCCAGCTTGTTTTCATCGCCGGCAGTGGCGATGCAGGTTGCGCCAAATAATTTGCAGACCTGTATGGCAATGCTTCCAATGCCTGATCCGCCGCCCAGTACCAGCACTGTGTCTCCGGGCTTGATGCCGCACCGGGCCACCAGCATGTGCCATGCCGTAACCGAGACCAGCGGGAGCGAGGCGGCTTCATCGTAAGTCAGATCGTCTGGTATGGGCAGCACGTTCACGCGAGGCACAGCAATGTATTCGCAATTACCACCATCATTCAGGTAGCCGAGCACGCTGAACTGCGGGCAGAAATTCTGCTGGCCTTCTGTGCACTTTGGGCAGATGCCGCAAAACGTCATGGGCGCGAGCAACACGCGCTGCCCGGCTTTCAGATCAGTGATGTATTCGCCTACTTCGGCGATGTCGCCGGAAACATCACTGCCATTGATATGCGGCAGATTCACTCCGGGCAGGCCTTTGCGAATGAAAAGATCAAGATGGTTCAGCGCGCACGCCTTTACCTTGATCAGCACCTGATCTTTGCGCGGCTGCGCGTCCGGCACATCTTCATACTTCAGCACTTCAGGACCGCCAAATTCATGGAAGCGAATGGCCTTCATCAGGACTCTCCTCAGGGCGATGAGTAACTAGCGAGTGTAACCAAAGAAGAAAAACCTTACCACTGATGAACACAGATAACACTGATCTGAAACGGG